>CAZJTO010000399.1:0-2452 GCA_964548935.1 uncultured Saprospiraceae bacterium | reverse complement strand
CAAGTTCAAGAGGCACTTGACATTTGTGCTTGAAACTGAACTTAAACAATGGTAATTATAATCTGGACATCAGCGTTTATCTTATATGCAGTATTCTGGCTCTGGTATGTTGGAATACGCAAGGCTCTATCGTCAGAGGAGGTGGATCACTATATAACGAATCTTCGTGAGTATGAAGCCTATCGGCAGGAAGATCTGTCAGGGTTAAGAAGATTCTTAGAGGATGATATAGGCAGGAGTTTTACGATGGTCAATAGCATCTTACTGAAGGACAAGCCAGATATGGTTGCAGGCGTTCAGGAGGGGGATAGTTCTCTGAAAACATTGATCAATTATCATAGGCCATTCATGAAGATGATGTTGAAAAGAGGGGGCATAGGAATATTCCAAGGTCGAGTGGCAGGAGCATCATTTGATGTGATTGGGATTGACAATGCAGAAGAATGGCAGATATCAGGGATCAATCGATTTCGGAGTCGCAGGGATTTTATGGAGATATTGATCCATCCCGCTTTTCATGAAAAACATGAATTGAAGTTTGCCGCCTTAACAAAGAGCATCGCCTATCCAGTGGACCCATGGTTTCAATTAGGAGGGTTGACAACAGTAGTACCATTGGTAATCGCATTAGTGGCCGCATTACTTCACATCATATTGATATAAACTATGGCTATGATTCATAAAATATTACCTCCCGTGATCGAGGACAATTATCGTGGACATGGGATAGCGCTCTTGGTCTTCTACTTGATTACTGTGGCCACTATATTTAGGAGTTGCATACACATCTTTAAGACGGATGGTGGAGCCCAGAGTATAGCAACGATTCCATTGGACAGCTTCACCAATGGAGGGGCCGAGGCTGTCGTGTTTTTGTTCGCATACTGGGGATTAAGTCAGTTGATGTTTGGCCTGATACAAGGGATCGTAGCCTTGAGATATAAGAGCCTGATCCCGCTGATTTATTTATTTCTCCTCTTTGAATATGTTGGTCGATTTGGCATTGCATTTTTTAAATCAATTGAGACGACGGGGCAAGCGCCTGGTGGAGTAATCAATTATGTTTTCCCAATTTTATTTGTCATCATGTTCTTCCTTTCTGTAAGAGAGAAAAAAGTCATAAGCTAAGTCAATGGAATCTATAATCAAAAAGGGTAGTGCGCTATATCATATCATTCAATGGGCATTTTGCCAGTAAATTTCTCATATGAAAAAATTCATCTTACTATCGGCCATCATTGAGTTACTCGCTGGTACGATCTTATTTTTTGCTCCTCAGGTGGTACCTGATTTAGCCGAAGGAACCAGTAGTCATATGGCTATGGCTAGGATGTATGGTGCAGCGGCATTGGGATTAGGGGTATTTGCTATACAGGTTTGGCGCAATGTAGATAATGAGCCCTTGGTTCGGGCTTTTCTCTCGGCTTTTTTGATTTTTAATCTGACGGCATTTATCGGCTTTTTATCAGGTTTCTTGGCGGGTGTTTTTGCCAATCCTGGAGGAGCAGTGCTTCACCTAATTTTGGGTCTGTTCACGGCTTACTATTTGATTAATCATCAATATGGCCACTTCACCATCTGGAAGAAGATCGGAACAGGGTTAGCTGTTGTCCTAGTGACTGTTGCAACCTTGATAAGCTTGCTGCCTAATATTCTGAACCAAGCGGGTCTCCATCCGCATTATAAATTTTCTCAAGAGTATTCTTTATCCGGCAAGAAAGCACTGGTGATTACGACCAGCCATGGAGTTCTCAATGCGATAGGCGAATCAACAGGAAAACCTACAGGCGTATTCGCTTCCGAAATGACCGTGCCCTATTATGAGTTTCAAGATGCGGGCATGGAAGTGGATGTAGCCAGTATAAGAGGAGGTGAGATACCGGTAGATCCGCAATCCTTTCTATTTATGATCAAGTCGGATGCTGACAAACGATATCTCAAGGATGATGATTTTCAGCGGAAAGTAAAGAACTCTGTAAAGATTGATGATGTCGATTTCTCAAGTTACGATGCCATATGGTTGGCAGGTGGTTGGGGAGCGGCCTATGACCTAGGACAATCGGAAGTGTTGGGAGAGAAAATATCAGAAGCCTATTATGCACAATCACCTACCATCGGCAGCGTATGCCACGGAGCCTTAGGGTTGATACAAGCAAAAGATACACTCGGTAATTTTCTAATTACAGGGAGAGATATGACTGGTGTAACGGATAAACAATTGATAGAATTGGGCATCACCGTCACTCCGCTGCACCCCGAAACTGAATTGCGAAAACGAGGGGTGAACTATCAATTTATCTCGGGCAATAAAGATATTTTTGAGACGATCACTGTGGTCGATAAGGAGGAGAGATTTGTTACAGGTCAAAATCAAAATTCAGGGCATGAAACAGCGCAGAAGATGATGGCTATTATAGAGCGGAAGTCGGCACGAGCTATTCTGGATTAAGTT
>CAZJTO010000398.1:0-2458 GCA_964548935.1 uncultured Saprospiraceae bacterium | reverse complement strand
CTATAAATACACAGAGCAAGTCGTTTCAGGAGAACATGACGCAGATGCGCAAGCTGTGTGATGAGCTCGGTGCTCATATGGACAAGAGTAGGTTTCAGGGTAAGGAGAAACATATAGCGCGGGCTCGCAAGCGAGGCAAGCTATTGGGACGGGAGCGCCTGGAGTTATTGCTGGATCGAGATAGCCCGTTTTTAGAACTTTTGCCATTAGCCGGTATGAATGCTAAAGGAGGATTTGGTGCTGGCGGTACTAATGTGTCTGGGATTGGTATCGTATCAGGCAAGTTGTGCCTCATCAATAGTAACGTTGGAACACGGAAGGGTGGATCGGTAGATTATGCAACAACATTCAAAGGGCTGCGAGTAGGGGATATCATCCGAGAAAATAAACTGCCGAGTATTAACCTTGTTGAGAGTGGCGGTGCAAATCTCCCTGATCAGGCCAAGATATTCAACTATGGCGGTGCATCATTCAGAGAAATAACTCGACGGTCTAAGCAGGGCCTGACGACGATATCATGTGTATTTGGCAATGCTACTGCAGGTGGCGCATATGTGCCAGGCATGTCGGACTTTGCGATATTTCAGAAAGATGCCGCAAAGGTGTTTTTGGCCGGTCCACCATTAGTGAAGATGGCGACTAATGAAGTCGCTACGGATGAAGAGCTCGGTGGTGCAGAGATGCATAGCAAGGTTAGTGGCGTCAGTGATTACCTTGCCGAGGATGAGTATGATGCAATACGATTAGCCAGAGAGATTATGACCTGGGTCAATGTGGAGAAACCACATTTTACACCGACGGAACCGATAGCAGAACCCATCTATGACACAGAAGAAATCTTAGGCGTCGTCAGTGCCAGTACTAAGGTTCCTTTTGATGTGAGGGAGCTGATTATGCGAGTTACCGATGGCTCAGAATTTAGTGAGTTTAAGCCATCATATGGTCATACTATGATTACTGGGTGGTGCAAGATTCATGGGTATCCCGTGGGTATCGTCGCTAACAATGGTGTGATATTCTCAGAGTCAGCTAATAAAGCATCACAGTTTATACAGCTATCCAATCAGAATAATATCCCACTCCTGTTCATGCAGAATACCACAGGCTATATGGTCGGTAAAGCATACGAGGAAGGTGGAATCATCAAGAATGGAGCAAAGCTCATTAATGCAGTATCTAATAGCACCGTTCCACATCTGACGCTCATGATTGGTAACTCGTATGGCGCTGGTAATTATGGTATGAATGGTAGGTCTTATGACCCGCGATTTCTATTTACCTATCCCAATGCTAAGATTGGCGTAATGGGCAGCGAGCAGCTGGCAGGAGTAATGGAGATCATCCAGCGAGCATCAGCCAAGTCATTGGGGCAAGACTATGATGAAGAGAAGGGAGCCATGCTCAAAGCGATGTTGGTCGCAGATGTAGAGTCTAAATCGACGGCATGGCACTCAACCTCACAGCTTTGGGATGATGGAGTAATTGACCCAAGAGAAACACGTAACTACTTAGGCTTCAGCCTCGCCATATTGTATAACCAAGAGATTAAAGGAACGAAAGCATATGGAGTCTGGAGACATTAAAATGATCAACGCTGTCTTGATTGCTAATCGGAGTGAGATATCCTCACGGGTCAGTCGCACCTGTCGGAAGATGGGGATTAGATCCATTGCGGTCTTTTCAGATGCAGATCGGCACATGCCGTTTGTTACAGATGCTGATGAGGCCATCTATATCGGAGCTAGCAGCCCATCGGAGTCATACTTGGATAAGGATAAGATCATTGCTGCGGCTAAGGCCTCAGGTGCTGATGCAATCCATCCGGGGTATGGATTCCTGTCGGAGAATGCGTCATTTGCTCGGCGCTGTGTGGAGGAAGGTATTGTCTTCATAGGCCCAAATCCAGAAGCAATCACTGCTATGGGCTCCAAGTCTGAAGCTAAGGCATTGATGATCAAACATAAGGTGCCTACGGTGCCAGGATATCAAGGCAAAGATCAAAGTAAGAAACGCTTGATCAAAGAGGCGAAGGCGATTGGCTTCCCATTACTACTGAAGGCAACTGCAGGCGGTGGCGGCAAAGGCATGCGGATCGTAAGGACTGCGACAGACCTCGACGCAGCGATCGATGCGGCGAGTAGAGAGGCGAAATCAGCATTTGGAGATGATGAGTTAATCATAGAGAAGTATGTGGAGTCTGGTCGACATATTGAGTTCCAGATATTTGGAGATCAGCATGGTAATTGTATACACGTATTAGAGCGGGAGTGTACCATCCAGAGGAGATATCAGAAGGTAGTAGAGGAGAGCCCATCACCGATCATGACACCGGAGTTGCGAGCACAAATGGGGCAGGCAGCGATCAATGCAGCCTTGGCGATTAACTATGATAATGCCGGTACGGTAGAGTTTATATATGATGACCAGACAGGAGAGTATTACTTCTTAGAGGTCAATA
>CAZJTO010000397.1:0-2473 GCA_964548935.1 uncultured Saprospiraceae bacterium | reverse complement strand
AAGATCAATGATCCAAGCAGATACCAACGGTTAACAGAGAAGAAGGTCAACTTCCTCAACAGACCGAAGAAGATCAGGTAGAAGAGTGCCCAGCACAAAGTAACTTCGAGGATGTATTGCAGCATCTATATTAGAGTTAGTGGTTGTTGAGTTCGATATTTCTTGAGTTACAGTTTATAGGTTACAGGAAGGGTTAATAGAAGGTTGACCTTCTTGCCGTCCTTAATTCCTGGAGTCCATCTGACATCCTCGGCTGCCATTTTATCTAGTACTGCAAGAGCAGCATCACCGCATCCAGCCCCAATATCTTTTTCAACCCGTCTCTTACCTATGGTACCCTCATCAGTCACGACAAACTGTAGATAGACCCGTCCAGAAACTCCCGCCTCTCTGGCTTCATCGGGATACTTTAGATTCTTATATAGATAGGTGAGTAATGCATGATTAGAGCATTCTTTCTTTTCGATGTACTCAGAAACATCTGTATTGCATTCAGCAAACAATGGCATTTCATCTGCAATCTTGTGCACATCTTTTCCCCAATCAAATTCTGGTGTCGGATTTTCAGGTTCTTCTCTCAATTCTAGTGTGGTGTCAACATGATCCTGTTGACCTGTCTCATCAGATGCACAAGATTGAATGATTACCACAGCCAAGATCAGAGTCATAGCCATTAGTAATGATGTTCTTAGTTGGAAGTAGTTTGTGTTAAGCTTTTTCATTTGTTGTTAGCTTTTTAAGAAGATGCTGTTACTCATCTTCTAGTTGATTAATGAGCTCTGATAGATCCTTAAGACTGATGTCATTCTCTTTGACCAGAAAAGAGACCAACTCATTAGCCGATCCTTGGAAGTAATTTCCCACCAGTTTTCTTAACGAGAACTTGGTGTACTCCTTCTTTTCAATAGTCGCATAATAGGCATGCGTACGCCCATAGGTCTTGTGATCCACAAAGCCTTTCCCTTCTAAGATGCGCACGATGCTACTTATGGTGCTATGGGGTGGATGCGGCTCTGACATTTTTGATATCAGCTGGCTCACTGTGGCTGGCTCTGACTCCTCCCAGATGAGCTGCATTACCTCCTCTTCTACCTTTGTCAATTTCTGCATGTTCATATTGATGGCTTATTACGCTATTAAACTGATATGACAAATATATAACGTATTGTTACGTTATACAAGTGCGGCCGAACATTATTTTATTTTGTTATTATAGCCTATGGTCAGAATAATCATATAGTAAAAATGACAAAAACCTTTAATTGATATATCAACTATTTGAAACACCCCTGTATTAACTGGTATAATTGATCTATCTATATCCATTCTTGACAGATCAATTGTTGATAACAATCATGTGTCCGTCTACAGATAATCTACAGCATTCGTCTACAAGATTGGGTGCAATTAAGACTTATACATACCAGAAAGCGAAGGATCAGGTTTATGCAGGCACCCTATCATCCATAATCGTATACCATAAGGGTGGTACCATGGAGGCGATCATTGAGGCTGGATAACCATATGGCAGCTCTGGCGCATTAGCGTGATGATCGAGAATTTGATATTTTTTATTAGCGATAAAGTGATGATCAGAATGCCTTGTGAGTTCATACAATAAGATTCTCCCAAAGGGATAGTTCGCATTCCAAGAGTGGTGAGCTTGCACCCGCTCATATCGACCGGATGGCAACATCTTGCGCTGAAGACCATAATGCTCTACATAGTTAATCGTCTCAAGTTGTAAGAATGATAACACCCCAGCAACCATTAATAAGCTTGTAATCCAAGGACTCGACACAAGCAATATAATCAGCCAATAACTCAATTGATAAACCGTAAATCTCACCATCTGATTATCCCAAGCGAACAGAGGCTGTCCTGTTTGCCGCAAGCGGCTGTTCTCTATATTCCACGCACCTTTGTAACCCCCAACTACAGATTGAAACCAGAAGGCATAGAGGCTCTGGCCTTTTCGTGAAGTGGCCGGATCAAGAGGGGTCGCTACATTCTTATGATGTCCCTTATTGTGCTCGATAAAAAAATGGATATAGTGTGATGGCAGATATAACAACTTGGAGAGACCTTGCTCTATCTTATTATCTCGATGACCTAATTCATGTCCGACGTTTATGCCCATAGCACTCAAGAGAGAACCAAGAGAAACAATGATACCTGCTACCTCATACGTGCTCAAACCTTGAGTGGACAGGACATAGATTGTCCCTGCAACAGATAGGTATACCAAAGGCAGATTGAGATATAGCAGCCAGTCAAAAAATCGATCCTTGAGTTTATCCTCGACCTCTGGTGTTTCTAAGTTTTCTGTTGATATGGTGCCTAGTTGATCTATGATCGGGACCATGCCAAATGCGAACACAATAGTTAACCAACTCAACGGACCTAAAAAGTACAGTCCCGTAAAAAAACATAAGGGTGTCAAGTATGCCAATAGATACTTCAAGTCTTTCAT
>CAZJTO010000396.1:0-2485 GCA_964548935.1 uncultured Saprospiraceae bacterium | reverse complement strand
GGATTTTGGGTCTTACCTCCCGCATAACCAGAAATGGCAGACTCTACTCCTTGCATCAAATTATAAACTGTTTCTACACACCAAAAACATCCTCCTCCTAATGTTGCTACTTCCATCTATTACTTAATTTCTTTAATCTACTATATAACCCAGCTAAATGGCTTTGGTTGATCTTATATACCGTAACTCACGACACAATTAGATCTAATTCGGTCAATACGGCCTTATGCACTTATGCCTACTGATTGTATAAATCATGTCAACCACCATATTAAGAGTTCAAATCTTTTAAATAAGCATAGAACAACTACTTTTGCATGCAAGTAAACAACAGTCATGGGAAAGATCTTAATAAACGACGGTATACATCCAACAGGGGCTAACATGCTCCGTGAGGCGGGTCATGAAGTAATAACCGATAATATTGCTCAAGATGATCTAATGACACAGTTGCCAAGCTTTGATGCGATCTGTGTAAGAAGTGCAACTAAAGTAAGGACAGCCCTTATCGATGCCTGCCCTAATCTCAAAGCCATCTGTCGTGGAGGTGTGGGACTTGACAACATCGATGTAGATCATGCTAAAAGCAAAGGTGTTGCAGTAATTAATACGCCTGCAGCATCCTCAAGATCTGTGGCAGAGTTGGCCATGGCACATCTCTTTTCTGTAGCTCGATCATTATACAAGAGTAACAAAGCCATGCCGACTAAAGGCAACACAGAGTTTAAAGCATTAAAAAAATCTTACTCTAAGGGATTTGAATTATATGGCAGAACCTTGGGAGTTATTGGTTTTGGGCGTATCGGACGTGCTACAGCCGAACTGGCCCTTAGTATCGGGATGGAGATACTCCCTGTCGATCCCTATATATCAGAAGCGGAGCTCACCATAGGCGGTAAAACCCATAACGCTAAGGCAACTGTTAAAACCGTCTCTATGGACGAGATGCTATCTAAGGCTGATGTCATCACCTTACACATACCTTTTTTAGGAGAGGCCGTATTGAGCACAGCAGAATTTGCTAAGATGAAGGATAGGGCTATCTTAATTAATGCGTCAAGAGGAGGAACAGTCGATGAGAATGCCATGCTTGCTGCACTTAATAGTGGTAAACTGGCTGCTGCAGGTATAGACGTGTTCATCGGAGAACCAACTCCACGACAAGATATACTTGATCATGATCGCATATCATTAACACCACACACAGGTGCATCTACTGTAGAAGCACAAGAGAAAATCGGTATTGAGCTCGCTGAAAAGCTCCTTGCCGTATTAGGGTAATAATCATATCGGAACACCAAAGAGCTCGAAGATCGAGTATGTAAATAATTCTCGATTTGCGCTCAAGACCACCCGAGCATTGGGCTCACTTGATTTTTGTTCATTGACATCTACAATCAACATCCCACGTGTGTCATCTTCATCTCCAGAGGTTACAACTTGGCAAAAATAGTTGCCGACCTCCGTGCAGTAATCTGGCTCAATCAATGCCAGCATGGCGGTAGCATCTGCCCAACTGCATATCACCTCATGACCTGCTGACCGCATCCAATCCAACCTGACCTGTTGCATTTGGACGATTTCTTTAGACAACGGATGCTCACCTGCAAGCAGAGACTCTAACTCTTGCATGCTGAGATAACCATGCCTCAATGTGATATCCCATCCAACGATCATCTTAGGTATAGTTGTTCTAATGCAATAGTCGGCAGCCTCGGGGTCCACCCAAAAGTTGTATTCTGAAACTGGGGTGATATTACCGGGCATCTGGTAGTTGCCACCCATTATATGTAGTGCACCGATGAGCTTAGATAATTCAGGATATTGACGTAGCATTATAGCCACATTTGTTAGAGGGCCTAAAGTGACAATGGTTAGCTCATTCGGGTGATTCACTATCGCCTGTCGGAGCCCTTCCACAGCATTGATCGTTGACGGTTGTCGCCCGTGATTATCAACATTTATATCTCCTAAGCCATCCTTGCCGTGGATAAAATCTGACGATTTCAAAGGCCGAGATAGCGGTTTATTCGCTCCCACAAATACGGGTACACTTTTATTTATCCGATCACACAGATATAGTACATTCTGGGCTACTTGTTCCACAGTAGTATTTCCTCCCACACATGAGATGCCAACAACCTCGAAATCAGGGCTCTCCAAAGCCATGACTATAGCTATCGCATCATCTGTGCCTACGTCAGTATCAATAAATATCTTCCTTTTCATCTCTTTACACCTAACTTCTGTTATTCTTGAGCCAACAATAGTCATTCTCACTAAGAGATTATATACTTATGCCTTAATTTTACAGTATTATCAAATTAATGTTATGGCTCAAAAAGCAGTACCCGTATTAGACCTTGCACAATGGACCGAGGGGTCTGTAGAGCAAAAGGCACAATTTGTTGCTGAACTCGGTGATGCATTCCATGAGATAGGATTCATTGCTATCAAAAATCATGGCATACCCATGTCACTTATC
>CAZJTO010000395.1:0-2486 GCA_964548935.1 uncultured Saprospiraceae bacterium | reverse complement strand
CCATTGGCTGGCAAATCTTGATCGTTGTACTTGATGCGATACACCTGACCCCATGGGATATCTAATGGTACTCCTCGAGATTTAAATAGACCTACTATGCCTTCAAGTGCTTGAACCGCAGCCTCGGGGCTAGCGAGTCCGTCAGGGGTGGTACGTGCCTTATCGAGTGACCATTGTGTGGCATAGTTAGATTGTTTATATGGACTGATGGCATGTGCCCAGTTGTAGAATAATGCCATACCACGACTGTCAGCATTCGCCTCACGATCCCAATTCATCAAGACCTCCTTGGCTTCCTTGGCAGCATCGCCACCATGATCGTCGATTGCCGCAAATAGATCATCTAACAGGCGGTCCGCCATCTCAAGACGTGTGGACAGCTTATACTTTTCTAACTCGTCGAAGGTGATACTCTCATCCTCAGCAAGCATCCTTGCTGAACGCTGTGGCCTAAAGGTCATCCTCACTGGTGCCATATAGGGTGGAAAGTCTTCTGGGTCAAGCTCTCTTGGAAATGTCGATGTCCATGGTGGGTCGTTCGCATTTTGAAGCCACCCACTGGCTGGATTTTCTACCTTAGGAAGGTCATCATAAGAGTGTATGCCCTGCCAGATGTTGAGCGGGTCTGTACCATCAACCTCTCCAGACCAGTGACTCCAATCTCCCTGCTGACGCACGGGTACCTGTCCATTAAACATATAGAATATATTGCCCGCTTGATCGGCATACATGATATTAAAGAATGGAATCTGCACTTCCTTAAGCGCACCCTGAAACTCCCTCAAGGTCTTGGATTTTCCCATGTTCCACCATTGGACGATGCTATAGGGTCTATCGAGACCGGGAAGTTTAACAGCAATCGCTTCGTCTCCACTCTTAGCTAAGATAGGTCCGTGATCAGGAGACTCAAAAAAGACTTCATCTCGTATAATCATGGAGTCATCGCCACTCTTGACCTTGATGGACGCTCGACGTATACTTAACTTCCGCCATTCATCACCGACGAGGTATTGTCCCTTGTCATTGAGTTTTAGGATATACCGATCCGAATTATCGATCGTATTGTTAGTATGAGACCAACCGAGATGCTCATTAAAAGCGATCCCCAATGTAGGTAGTCCCACTAAAGTCGCTCCATATAGATTCAAGTCAGGCGTATTAAAGTGTCCTTCATAAAATAGCCATTCATCATACCACGGCAAGTGTGGATTCATCACCAACATGGCATTGCCACTAGTACTGCGGCTCGGACCTACAGCATAGGTATTGGAACCCGTATGAGATTGCACCCAATTAGGGACCGCTCGCAAGTCATCACCTCCTACAAATCGTGAGTACATTACAAAAATGGCATGCTTGAGGATGTCATCACTTGCTACCGGCAAGACCTGTTTATTCTCTGGCTTTACAACTTCAGGATGCTTAGATATATAATCATTCATTCCCTTAACAAATGAGTCGATATATCCCTTAAATTCTGCGCTCTGCTGATTATACCAAGTCCTGCCCAACTCGGGAAAATTCATGGCATGAACCATCATATCATTTTGTAGATGCTCAGCACCCCAATATTCTGAGGCACGCCCACGAGAATTGCCGTATAACTTTAGGATTGTATTACCATGGCTCTTCATCTGTGCCCATCCAAAACTGTAGAACAGTTCTTCGTTATTTGATGCGTAGATATGGGGGACTCCCCATTCATCCCACAAGATTTCAGATTGCTCGGGGACCCTGTCGGCCATGCTTTCTTCGGCAGGAGGCGGACTGATTATAGATTCGGTTATTGGCTTATTACAAGCCATGATGGCGAATAGCCCAAATAGGATGGGAACGATGAAAGATTTCATAATAGATAATTATGCATAATTGATTTAAATACAACTTCCCTAAATTTAGCACAGAGAAAACTAAAACGCTAAGAACATGAAGACTATAAAGGGACCTGCAATATTCCTCGCACAGTTTATGGGAGATGAAGCTCCATACAATTCACTGGACTCCATCTGTGCATGGGTGGCATCCTTAGGATATAAAGGTGTACAGATCCCTACGTGGGATAATCGATGTATTGATTTAGAAAAGGCCGCTACAAGCAAAGACTATTGCGATGAACTCAAAGGAATCGTTGGGGCCCATGGTCTTGAGATCACCGAACTCTCCACACACCTGCAAGGACAACTGGTTGCCGTGCATCCTGCCTATGACATTATGTTTGATGCATTTGCGCCAGACAACTGCAAGGGCAATCCTAAGGCTCGCCAAGAGTGGGCTGTACAACAAGTTAAATGGGCGGCACAGGCCAGTCAGAACCTTGGGCTAGATGTGAGTGTGACATTCTCTGGTGCATTGTTATGGCACACAGTATATCCATGGCCACAGCGACCAGCAGGTCTGGTCAATACAGGCTTCACAGAACTGGCTAATCGATGGATGCCGATACTCAATCATTATGATAGCTGCGGTGTAGACTGTTGCTATGAGAT
>CAZJTO010000394.1:0-2488 GCA_964548935.1 uncultured Saprospiraceae bacterium | reverse complement strand
TGCAAGACCAACCAGGAAAAGGAGTCTCGAACTATCTACCTGATGCGCCATGCCGAAAAGATGACAGACAGCAAAGACCCCGATCTATCTCCGACAGGTGTACGACGGGCTCAATCACTCAACAAGAGATTCAATAGTATAGATATTGATCATATCTACTCCACCGATTATAAGCGTACGATACAAACTGTTCAGCCGATCGCTACAGAACATGGCATCGACATCAAGACATACGATCCTCGACAGTTGGACTCCTTCTCGACGAGTCTCAAGAATGAAATCAGCGGCGACGTAATCGTATCGGGACATTCCAATACCACTCCAGCCTTGGTGAATCTATTACTTGGGCGTGACGAGTTTCCGCAACTCGATGAAAGCGAGTATGGAGACCTCTATGTGGTCAGCATCTATACCGACTCTACGACTGTGGAGCTACGAGAGTTTTAAGTTGACCACATTTTCTGGGGTGCCATTCAAGTGTGCCTGAATGTTCTCAGCAACCCCGTTGATCAATCTCATCCTCGCCTGCTTAGTTGCCCAAGCCTGATGTGGCGTGATGATACAATTGGGTACCTCTATTAATGGACAGCTGGCCTTAGGCGGTTCATCTCCCAGCACATCTACAGCAGCATAGGCGATATGCTTTTCCAAGAGGCTCTTCGCCAAGGCTGCCTCATCGACTAATCCTCCCCGACCTGTATTGATTAAGATGGATGTCGGCTTCATCAAAGCGAGGGACTGTTGATTGATAACTCGCTCTGTCTCTGCAGTCAACGGAGCGTGCAGCGATAGCACATCTGACGCTGCGAACAATTCTTCTTTACTTACAACGGTCGCAATAGGATCCTCATGCAGCTCGGGGCGTCTGCGATGGGTAATGACCCGCATCCCAAATGCCTGCCCAATCCTACTCACTTCTTTCGCTATATCGCCATAGCCGAGGAGTCCCAGAGTCATATCTTTCAGCTCATTGATCGGATTAAACCAGTAGGACCAGCCCTTGGACTCATTCCATTCTCCGGCGCTAACACTATCGTTGTATCGTGCCACCTCATTAGTGATATGCAGTAATAAGGCGAATACGTGTTGCGCCACCCCTGGCGTACTATATCCTCGCACATTGCAGACATCTAAACCTTTGAGGCGCGCATGATCCGTATCTACACAGTTGTAGCCAGTCGCACTGACACAGATACATTTCAGCGCAGGCAGTTGGTCAATGATTGGCTGATCGATGACGCACTTATTCGTTACGACATAGTCGGCGCCCTGGCACCGTTCTACGATCTGTTCGTATGTGGAGTTCTGATAGAAGCTCGTTTGTCCCAATTCCTCCAAAGCATCCCAACTCAGATCCCCAGGATTGGCAAATTTCGCATCTAAG
The DNA here is from genome assembly GCA_964548935.1 of uncultured Saprospiraceae bacterium. Taxonomy (GTDB): domain Bacteria; phylum Bacteroidota; class Bacteroidia; order Chitinophagales; family Saprospiraceae; genus GYS-P2D. Next base: position 1,104 of record CAZJTO010000394.1, on the reverse strand, counting down.
ATTACTATATGACTCATTGTTTTCTGCTATGATGATAGCTCAAGATACAGGAAGTCTATTATGGACGATCTTTGTTTAAGAAATCAACGATTATCGGGATAGATTTTGTCATATTTTTTGGTCAAAAAATTCGCCAAAATCAACGATGTGTAGGATTGATCGCTGCGAATTTTCATTCGCAGCTACATATATGTCACCCCCAACGGGGGTTAATAGGTCAATAATAAACATGCCAAGCTGAAGAATACAAAACCTGTCTACCACCATTGCGAGAGGGACGGACATCACAAGTGGGCAGCGGGAGCAGCATGGCAGCAGCGCCTTTGATGGCCAAGGGTTTTGGTTTCTTTTTGCCGACTGCAAAAGAAACTCGCCGAAGGCAACAACACAATAGTTCTCAATACCTTATCAAGAGATCAAATAACAGTTCTCAATGTCCAATATTCAATAGCTATTTATCACACAATCCTATTAATTTTAAAACCAGGCTGTGAGAAGCCGTGTTTCACAAATACAAATAAAACTATCGTTCTATGCCAGTAGCCAACCCTGTACATCTCGAAGCAATGATGCCCAAGAGAAACTCTATTGAAGAAGAGAGAACCTATCGCAAAGAACAACTAGCTGCCGCCTTCAGGGTGTTTGGCAAGTTTGGTTTCTCTGAAGGCGTAGCTGGACACATCACCGTGCGTGATCCAGAGCATGAGCACAGGTTTTGGGTCAATCCCTTTGGGTTGTCATTCAACAAGATTTGTGTTTCTGACCTCATCTTAGTAGATGAAGAAGGTAAGATCGTAGAAGGCAAGCATACGATGCTCAACCAAGCGGCATTTGCCATACATGGTCGAATCCATGCTGCCAGACCGGATGTGGTAGCCGCAGCACATGCGCACTCTCTATACGGCAAGACTTGGTCTACGCTCGGCAGGTTGTTAGATCCTTTAACTCAAGATGCTTGTGCATTTTATCAAGACCACGGACTGTTCGATGACTATACCGGTGTGGTACTGGACTCCAGTGAAGGAGATCGCATCGCAGAAGCCTTAGGAGATAAAAAAGCTGCCATCCTCAAGAATCACGGCATCCTGACCGTCGGCGGGACGG
>CAZJTO010000393.1:0-2503 GCA_964548935.1 uncultured Saprospiraceae bacterium | reverse complement strand
GTCGGAACTATATTAAGTATAGTCTGAAGTCGTGATATTTCGATAAGTTTTTTGACTGCCGGGTGCGATACGTTGGTCATTACGAATGCCCCAAAGCCATTCCACAGTCTATTGGCCGTTAAGATGGCACTCAGTCCAGACGAATCGACGTACTTAACCTGTGACATATCCAAGATCAAGTTCTTGACTCCTTCGTTTCTGAGGAATACAAATTCACTCTTCACATCAGGTGCTAAGAGCGAGTTGAGATTCTCCTCTTCCAACTTTAATACAGAGTAACGGTCCTTCTTGTCTAAAGTAAATTTCATATCCTCTAAATAAGCTGCAAATATATAGGTTAAAAGCTAAATCTGAGTTGAATTTATTTATGACCAAAATCAAAGTACTTATAGTGTTAGATCGAGTTTTTAAGTCATTATGACTAAATTTAATATGTTAAGAAAATATACCTGCCATTTATGAGGTTATGCGCCTATATTATGTGTCATAATAACAGGAGTAAAATTGTATTTCCTGACAAATGAGCAGATATTGTTGTTTGGCACGTTTTTGTTCCTATAGGGACATGAACAGCACAATCTGTTCAATTTTAAAATATTATTAGGATTATTTGATCGATCTAATCGTTATTTGATTGGAACATACGTATAGATATGAATAGAAAATTCTCACCGAAGGTCAAGAAAATCATTTCTCTTAGCAGAGATGAGGCAGTAAGACTGGGGCACGATTACATCGGTACTGAGCATCTATTGCTTGGGATGATACGCGAAAAAGACAACGTGGCAATACGAGTATTGAACTCACTGGATCTTGATATCCAGCAGCTCAAGTACAAGGTTGAGGAGGCGACGAGAACAAACAAAGGCGATAATAAAGGCTTGAGTGTTGGAAATATTCCGCTGAACAAGCACGCAGAAAAGGTCTTGAAGGTGACGTTCTTAGAGTCAAAACTCTTTAAGAATGATGAAATCAACCCAGAGCATCTGATGCTCTCGATTCTTAAGCATAAAGAAAATCTGGCGTCAAAAATTTTAGATCATTTTGATGTCGATTACGAGTCGTACAAGACAGAACTAGAGTATGTAAGTCAAGACCAAGAGGGTGGTTTTGAATATATCCAAGGTAGTGCTGCCGAATCTGACATTCCAATGGATGATGACGAGGCAGGTTCGTATGGCAGTAAGACTACAAGACGAGGGGCTAGCAAGTCTCGTACTCCGGTACTTGATAACTTCGGTAGAGATGTGACTCGTCTTGCAGATGAAGGTAAACTTGATCCGATTATCGGTAGAGAAACTGAAATCGAGAGAGTATCACAGATCTTAAGTAGACGTAAGAAGAATAATCCGATCCTCATTGGAGAGCCGGGTGTGGGTAAGACCGCAATAGTTGAAGGACTCGCTCTGAGAATCAATGAAAAGAAAGTCTCCCGTACGCTTTATGACAAACGTATAGTCATGCTTGATTTGGCAGCTCTCGTGGCTGGCACCAAATATCGTGGACAGTTTGAAGAGCGTATGAAAGCCATTATGAATGAACTCGAGAAGTCTCGTGACGTCATTCTGTTTATTGATGAGATTCACACCATTATAGGAGCAGGTGGCTCAACAGGTTCACTTGATGCCTCCAATATCTTCAAGCCAGCATTGGCCAGAGGAGAGTTACAATGTATCGGTGCATCAACACTTGATGAATACAGACAGTATATCGAGAAAGACGGTGCCTTGGATCGCAGATTCCAGAAGGTACTGGTAGAGCCACCATCGACTGAAGAGGCTATACATATCCTCAATAATATCAAGTCGAAGTATGAAGAGTTTCACAATGTAGCCTATATGGATGAGGCTATCGAGGCATGCGTACATCTCAGTGATCGCTATATTAGTGATCGACATTTACCAGACAAGGCCATAGATATCCTTGACGAAGTAGGTGCGCGAACCCACCTTAAGAACATTCATGTTCCTAAATATATCGAAGAGCTTGAAACTCAAATCGAAGAGGTCCGTGATCAAAAGAACCAAGCGGTCAAAGGTCAGCAATATGAAAAGGCTGCAGATCTGAGAGACCATGAATCTAAGCTGTTCAAAAAGCTCGAACAAGCTAAGTCGGACTGGGAAGAAGAAGCCAAGTCTAAAAAATACCCTGTCAGCGAAGAAGATATAGCTGAAGTAGTAGCAATGATGACAGGAATCCCTGTGAAGCGAGTAGCTCAAAATGAAAGCAACAAGCTCGTAGGTATGGCAGATGATATCAAGAAAGAGATCATAGGTCAAGACGTCGCTATCAAAAAGATCGTCAAGGCGATCCAGCGGAATAGAGTTGGACTTAAAGATCCTAAAAAGCCAATCGGCTCATTTATCTTCTTAGGACCAACAGGTGTAGGTAAAACGGAGTTAGCCAAGGCTCTCTCGAGATATTTATTCGATACGGAGGACTCCTTAGTACGAATCGATATGAGTGAGTATATGGAGAAGTTTTCGATCAGTAGATTGATTGG
>CAZJTO010000392.1:0-2508 GCA_964548935.1 uncultured Saprospiraceae bacterium | reverse complement strand
GATTAAAACCTGAATCCTACATTCAGCCCTGCAGACGATACGATGTTACCTCCGGCGTGTACTGCTAAATGAATTCCTAATGATGCATCTCCAAAAAGATAATAGACATAGTCTATGGCAACATATGGGGCAAGCTCTCGCTCCTGTTGAATCTCTATATTGGCTATAATAAATTCTCTACCATTCTCTACAATAGATGAATTTCCACTAATTCTACTAGACTGAATCCATTTATGATTGATACCTGCTGCAACAATTAGGGATTGATTTGTGGATTCATTGACTCTGTAACTTGCTCCGATATTAGCGATCGTATAATCTGCAATAGACGTATATATAACGTTGTCATTCGATATTATTCTAAGATTATCGAACTGTATTTGGCTAACTTCTGGGCCGAAAAAGATGTCTCCCCCTCTTCCTGAAGTCTTGTTAATCGCTGCGTTAAATCCAAACCGTTTTGAAAAGAACCTATGATAATTGATTCCGATTGAAGACGCACGAACATCACCAGTCCCCAAGAACGCAAAAGAATAATCCGCCAGCACTATATTTTTTTGTGTTTGAGCCGCCAAGCACAATGGCAAGCATGCAAGAGAGAAAATGATAAAGTATTTAATCATGGTTAAGTTATTTATACAGTGATTGAATAATTTTTTAAAAATTGTATCCTCCAAGGATTCCTAGAGTCCAGCCCCCATCATTATGTGAGATAACAGTACCTCTCAGTCCTATAACCCAGTGGTTACTCAGTTGATAGTCGTATGAGGCACTTGCAGTAACACCTAAGGAGTTCAGTGTGTTAATCTGAAGGGTTCTACTGACATTTTGATTCACATCAACTGAAGACCCACCGAGAATACGATTAGTACGGGTGGGGCCAGCACCGAAATTGAGGTAAAATTTATGTGGATCTTGATTATATAAGAATAGATATAGGTTGACATGCACATATAGTATCTCTTCTTGATCTCTGAGTTCCAAGGAGGGATTGGCAATATCGACACCATTAATATATCCAGCTGTAATGCCGGTTCCTATGAGTCTGCTCCAAAGGCGATAATATTCTATCTGTAGATTAATCCCACGCTTCTCCACAGGATTCTCAAGGGCAAAGCCATCTATAAAGCCTTGAGCAGAACCCAGTGTCAAGGTGAAATGATTCTTGTTGAAGTGGATGTCAAGAGCAGGTTCTTCCTCTTCATTTAGGTCTTCAGCATGAGACAACTGTGGCCTCATTCTGTCTGTATTAAATGGCTGAATATCAGCTGATAAGTATGTCGCATTGTCATCCTGTGAACTGGTGGATTCTATGAGTTCATTGCCCTCTATTCTGGTTTGGATAAATGGGGAAAGTAAATTTTCGCTGGTCCTGTCCAGGTCAGATAGATTCTGTGATTCACGCGAATTCTCAGTACTGCTCAGATGATCTATAGTTGTTGAGCTGAGTGGTTTATCAGTAATAGTAGATGGATCATTGATGTCGGCAGAAGGCTCTGCAACTTGTGCAGCAGGGTTAGTAGAGTTTTGTGGTTTATTATTATTGGCTTGTATGATGGTGTGTTTTTTGACAGCTACATGGTCCACTTGTAGATTTCTAGATAAAGAAAGAGGGCCGCTACTACTGGGTTCTATTGTTGAATGAATGCTTCTCTTGATTTCTGATTGATCAGCATTGAGTGATTCTGTTAGTTGTTGCCCCTCTGTCAATGTTTTGGAGCGTTCAGTTTTGACCTGTTGTATTCTTCGATCCCTCTTCTCAGAGGTATCATCCTGCCAAAAGACAGTTGTAGTTAGCATCAAGACTAAAAACAAACCACTTCCAAAGATTAACCAGAATCGAACAAGTTTTTTCTTCTTGTCTTTTCTCAGCTTATCAAATTCCCGCCATGCTAACTGATTGGGATCAGTAGTATGTTGATTAAATCTTTCTTTAAGATCCATATCTGTCTGATTCCTTTTGATAATGAATAAGTAACTGTCTCAATGTCTTTTTGGCTTCGGCTACATACCACTTAGCAGTATTCTCATTAATTGATAATTGTTGAGTTATCTCCCGATAGCTATATCCGTCCATAACCTTCATAACAAAACAGAGTCTGTATTCTGGTTGGAGTTTATTTACGGCCTCCATGATCTCGGACATTGCCATATTAGTCATGGCATCATTTAGGGTTGAATTGGAGTCTATGTCATTAGTGAACTTGAGCAATTTGTTGCTATAGACTGATTTCTTCCTGATGTGATCTATGCAATCATTTCTCACAATTGTACCTACCCAAGCTAGAATCTTATGAGGATGCGATAGAGAGTTTAAATTGTTGAATACATAGAGCATAGCATGATTGAAAGTCGATGTGGCTTCTGATATGTCGCTACTATATACTTTGGCAATTTTAAAGCAATGCATATAACAATAGTCATAAAATAGACGCTCCGACTCGGAGTCCCGTTTTATAACCTTTGATATGAGAGCTGCTATGTCCATTCAATCTTATGGCGTGGCTC
>CAZJTO010000391.1:0-2511 GCA_964548935.1 uncultured Saprospiraceae bacterium | reverse complement strand
ACATTAATATGCTTATAAGCCTTGTCTGTAGCGATGCGCCCACGCTGAGTCCGTTGTATAAATCCTTCCATGATCAGGAAGGGCTCATATACCTCCTCTATAGTTCCAGATTCTTCGGCCACGGCTGTTGCTAAGGTTCCTAAACCTACCGGACCACCTTTAAACTTATCGATGAGTGTATGGAGGATGCGGTTATCCATCTCATCAAGGCCGAGTTCATCAACATCAAGCGCTTCGAGGGCTATTCTTGAGATATCCAGATCGATGGTGCCGTCACCCTTGACTTGTGCGAAGTCTCGTACTCTGCGTAGTAAGGAGTTGGCAATACGAGGCGTGCCTCTACTGCGACGTGCGATCTCTGTAGCACCGGTGTCTGTGATCTCAATATTCATCAGTCCTGCGCTGCGCTTGACGATCTTATTGAGTGTTGCCACATTGTAATAATCCAAATGACAGGTGATCCCAAAACGTGCCCTGAGTGGCGGTGTCAACAGTCCCATCCTAGTAGTGGCGCCAATCAAGGTAAATGGGGCTATGTTGAGTTGTATGCTACGTGCATTGGGTCCAGAATCGATCATAATGTCTATCCTAAAGTCCTCCATGGCGGAGTAGAGATACTCTTCGACGATATGATTGAGTCGGTGGATCTCGTCGATGAAGAGCACGTCACCTTCTTGTAGGTTGGTCAGCAGCCCTGCAAGATCTCCGGGCTTCTCCAGTACTGGTCCTGAGGTGAGCTTTAGATCTGAGCTCATCTCGTTAGCAATAATATGTGACAGGGTGGTCTTGCCTAATCCGGGAGGTCCATGCAGCAGGACGTGATCGAGGGCTTCGGATCTCATAGTCGCCGCCTGTATGAAAATGCTGAGGTTATCAGTAATCTTTTGCTGACCGCTGAAGTCTCCGAGCATTTTTGGACGCAATGCTTTTTCGAGCTTTTTGTCGTCACTGGTTAGAGATTCTGCCGAAGGATCCAAATGTTCGTTCACCGCTTATATGATATTTAATTTGCTACGCAAATGTACCTTAATCATGGTAGAGTAATGGCGTGATTATGCCTAAGAGCTACAAATAGTGAGTTGGAGAAGGGGTGCAATGGGATTATAAGCTACACATTTTATACTTTTAGGCTGTTTTGGACAACTGATGAACAATCCGACTGTTCATCATAGTATTCTCAACATAGAGAACTGTAACATAAACTATAACTACAATAATTCAATATTTATGAGTGGCGCTAAAATAACCCTTTCCAGACGCGGCAAAGTGCAAGTTCCTGACAATCCAATTATCCCTTTTATTGAGGGTGATGGTATCGGTCCGGATATTTGGGCTACTGCACAAAAAGTACTCGATGCAGCAGTAGAAAAGGCTTACAATGGAGCTAAGAAGATTCATTGGAAAGAAGTGTATGCAGGCGAGAAAGCAAATGCTAAGAAAGGAGAATGGTTACCTAAAGAGACTACTGAAACTATAGCTGAGCACCTTGTAGCTATTAAGGGCCCATTGACGACACCAGTAGGTGGTGGTTTTAGATCACTCAATGTTGCCATCAGACAGATATTAGATCTGTATGCTTGTGTCAGACCAGTCAAGTGGTACAGAGGTGTTCCATCACCAGTGAAGCAACCGAAGTTGGTAGACATGACGATCTTCAGAGAGAACACTGAGGATATCTACGCAGGTATCGAATATTTGCATGGAACAGAGGAAAATGATAAGATGAAGAAGTTCCTAATCGAAGAGATGGGAGTGACAGGTATCAGATTTCCAGAGACGGCGTCTATCGGTGTTAAGCCAGTATCATTAGAGGGTACGGAAAGACTCGTACGTTCTGCGATCAAGTATGCTCTCGACAATAAGAAAAACTCTATAACTCTTGTCCACAAGGGTAACATCATGAAGTTTACCGAAGGTAAATTCAAAGAGTGGGGTTACGAGTTAGCTAAGAAGGAATTTGGCGCTAAAGATCTCGATGGTGGGCCATGGCAAGTAATTGACCACAAGGGTCGTGAGATCATCGTTAAGGATGTTATCGCAGATGCATTCTTACAGCAGATATTACTTCGCCCAGCGGAGTATGATGTGATTGCTACGCTAAACCTCAATGGTGACTACATCTCTGATGCATTAGCAGCAGCAGTAGGAGGTATCGGTATCGCACCTGGTGCTAACATTAATTACGAGACTGGTATTGCCGTATTTGAGGCCACTCACGGTACAGCACCTAAGTATGCTGGTCAGGATAAAGTGAACCCAAGTTCAGTAATCCTATCTGGAGTAATGATGCTTCAGTATATGGGCTGGAAGAAAGCTGGTATCCTCATCGAAAAAGGTATCAAGGGTGCTATTAAGAAAAAGACCGTTACATACGATTTTGAGCGATTGATGAAGGGCGCCACTCTGCTTAAGTGCTCAGAGTTCGGTGATGCCATCATCGAGAACATGTAATCCGCTCATTAAGAGATAAATTGAAGTCGATGCGATTGTAGGATTGCATCGGCTTTTTTT
>CAZJTO010000390.1:0-2523 GCA_964548935.1 uncultured Saprospiraceae bacterium | reverse complement strand
ATGACAACCAGCTTGCAAATTCGCGATTTGTCTCTCTTATTAAGACTTAGTTGAGTGACCGATCAGATAAGTCTCCGTCTCAATAACAGTAATAGGATTTATTTTTTGGTTGATGCACAAGCCCTCTTTTGAGGGCTTATTTTTTTTGGTATCGCTCTATCCTTCCATCCACTTATCTTCCTCAGACAACTTTTCTTTTATTTTGCACTCGTACCAGGTTTTAGCTGAATTTATAAGGCTCAAGCAGGTCATTTACGAAAGCACGAATGAAACTAATTACCAACTTAATAGATCAGATAGACAAGCAAAACTTGTGGGATGACCGGCTCACATCAGGTCGAAAGGAATATATCAAGGTTGGTGGAAGCATTGACACTAATCTTTATTATGTTGTAAGTGGCAGTTTAGGAAGTTCGGTCTAGGATTTGTCTCAGCATCTTTGCCAAAGAGAAAAGCGAGAATACAAGTCAGGAACAGCGTACATTTTGTGAGTTCCTCATCTCATTAGCTCTTGATAAACAATAAGTATCAATGGATGTCATCAAGTTTGAATGTTTAGAACGTCAGCCTAAATGACTGAAGGAGAGCTTTCTCCCACTGTTTAATTAATATGTCAGCTAATGTTGTACATAACATAAAGCGCGCAATACGGCATGAGGAGCATGCCGAAATTGGACGTTGTTGTACAATTCCGTTACCGAAGGTTTTGTTCAACATCTTGTATGAGATAAGACTTGCTATCACTGCATCCGATATATACGCTGATCCGTTAAAAAATTGATAATACAAACTTGTCTGTCGACACAGTAGCAAAAGAAATAATGGCTTATCATCAATCTCAATGACCCTATCATCAGGCCTATATATGACAGATACATTGTCATAACTTAGCACATGTTTCTGGTCAACACCATCACTCAACATATTAAAACAGCTTACTCATGATTATTCAATTTAACAAGTCATCAGGCCATGTTGCACTTATGTTCTTCGCCATACTGTTCTACCAGTGTAAGACGATTAAAGTCACGAGTCAAGTATCATCTGAAATAGTTGAACTGAAAATAAAACCCTCGTCAACAGATAACACAATAACCAATACTGACATAGCCCATTTTATAAAGTATGATCCATCAGTATCGCACAGCAAGCTACTGCTGTTTCTGCCTGGCACAAATGGGATTCCTGAGCGTGGACCTCAACGACTGTTTGACGTAGCAATAGAACAAGGCTATAAAGTAATTAATCTATCTTATATCAATAAACAAGCCGTTGCTGGAGTATGTAGAGGTGAGAACCTCGAAGTCGATTCGGAGTGTACCGAGAAGTTTAGAATTCAGCGAATCTGGGGAACACAGCTGACTTCATTAATTCCCGATGAGCCTCAAGATGCTATTATCAATCGATTCGTAAAACTCCTGAGGTATCTCGATCTCAATGACCAAAAAGGAGCTTGGGATATCTACCTTAATGGAGATACGCCAAACTGGGATATTATTACTGTCAGCGGACAATCTCAAGGAGGTGGTATGTCTGCATTAATAGCCAAGAAGATTAAAGTGAATCGCATCATTACATTTTCTGGTGGCTGGGATTTCTCAAAGGGAAGCGAGATTGCCCAATGGTACTCAGCAAAGAGTGTCACACCGAGTAGCCGTTGGTATGGAGTCTACCATACAGAGGAGCCACGTGCAGATATCCTTGCCGAGACCTACGAAGCAATGGCCATACCTAACAAGCAAATATACCCGCTAAGTCTAACTATCCGTGAGGGAAAAAAAGCTCACGGCGAAGGCATCAGAAACATCGTGTATAAAGAGATGTGGAACAAGTTATTTGAGGATGCTACTTTTGGAAAGTTGAACTAATCATACCATGAAGACTAAGAAAGAATTAAAAGCTGCCTATAAAGAGATGAAGCCCATTGCAGGTGTATTTCAGGTTGAGAATACTCAGAATGGCATGGTACTGATCGAAGGTGCCGCAGATATGCAGTCAAAATGGAACCGTCATCAAACCGAGTTGAAATTTGGCAGTCACCGCAACAAGAAACTTCAGCAAGACTGGAATGACTGTGGTGTTGAAAGCTTCGTCTATTCTATTCAATCTGAACTTAAATTAAAAGAAGACGGAACCACAACCCTTAGTAGTGAGCTCAAGTTGCTCCGAGAAATGCTGGAAGAGGAGTTGGACATCCCTCGAGAAAGGAGGTATTAACTTAATCAGATTATACCTCATAGTCAACTTAAGACTAATACAGAACATATCGCTAATGTCTGTCCCAACGCTTATTAAACTCGCCGTAATAGTTCATCAATAGGCAGAGGCTACAATGAAATGCATGTCGATCATCCTCTTACATTAACTTTAAAAAGAATATACCTCGGTGATACGTAAAAACTGGAAAAATAGGTTCTGATAAAGGAACCTTCCGATAACACAAGTCATCGTCAATACCTAAATTTACAATAATATCAGAAGGCCAAGAGAGCTACATGCGCTCCTGTAAAAGCCCTAAATCAA
>CAZJTO010000389.1:0-2526 GCA_964548935.1 uncultured Saprospiraceae bacterium | reverse complement strand
AGTATCAAGACACTACCTCCAAAGCCACCACCCATCATACGAGCACCGTATATACCTTCTTGGTTATTCGCTAGGTCGACGAGGATATCAAGTTCGGGAAGGCTCACTTGGTATTGCTGACTTAAGCCATGATGAGTAGCTTTTAGACAAGCTCCGATGGCCTTACTATCACCAAGCAGCAAGTATTCAGCAACTTGATGCACCCTGTTATTCTCGTGGTAGACAAACTCTATCTTAGAAAAATCTGATTTGCTAAGCTGTGATTGTAGCCAATCCAACTGCATTGCTGTCATATCACTTAATCGCTCTAGTAATGGATCTTCTGCTTGGAGGAGTTTCAATGCTTGCTCACACACTCGCCTGCGATTGTTGTAGGCGTCTGATGAGGAGAGATCATGGGGCATATTAGAATTAATCAATGAGAAACTGACTCCCTTCAATTGTATGGGTATCATCGTCTTAGTCAAGCTGAGGCAGTCCAACTTAATAGCGTTTCCTTTCTCCGAAAATAGGATAGCATATTGATCCATGAGACCACCTTTAGCCCCTACGAGATGTTCAGCTTGTTGACCTAATAAGGCGATTTGCTCTCTTGACAATTGTAGTTGATGCAACTCAGATAGTGCATAGATACAGCCACAGCTCAATGCTGTAGAGGATGACATCCCTGCCCCGAGCGGTATATCCCCGCCAAAAACGATATTGCACGGGGGCAGGCTATAACCTGCTCTATTCAAAATGATAAATACGGCTTCAATATACTTTTTCCATCCTTTGGTCAAGGTGGTATTATGTATATCGAGTTCTACCCCTTCATTAAGATTATAGGCGTAGATGTTATGCTGAGTACCTTCGCTCTTCGCAACTATAAAATAGGTATAGCGATCAATCGCTGTCGGTAGCACATAGCCAAGTCCATAATCGGTATGCTCGCCGATGATGTTAATTCTGCCGGGTGACTTAAGAGACACCTCTGGTGAGCCAAATTGACTCATGAACTTAGCCCTGATAGCGCTATACAATTGAGTATTCATGATATACTGAGCAATAGACACATTGGACCAAAATAAGGGTTATATCTCAATAGCATGATTCCTATAGTTGTGGATCAATAAGAGCATATCTCGTAATCAGAATGTCGTATCGCTCAATCATTGGGCCCAACTCTGCATTATACAGATATCTTTGTGTGACAAAACGTACCACGATATGCGGTTTAGTGATTTTAATCTGAACAAAGGCTTGTTTAATGCGCTTGATGATCTGGGATTTGAAGAAGCCACTCATATCCAATCAGCCAGTTTTAGCACGATCATGTCTGGCAGAGACGTTATCGGAATCGCCCAGACTGGTACGGGTAAGACCATTGCATTTCTTCTCCCGCTGTTACGTCTTTGGAAATTTAGAAAAGATCGTCACCCTCAGATCATCATAGTCGTACCGACTCGAGAGCTCGTAGCACAGGTTGTTGAAGCCACCGAGAGTCTGACGACCTATATGAATGTGCAGACCGTAGGTGTCTATGGCGGTGCGAATATCCGCAATCAAGTCGCTGAAGTTGAGAGCGGCCTCGATGTGCTTGTGGGTACACCTGGTCGGCTCATGGATCTTGCCCTCAAAGGGGCGCTCAACTTGAAATACTGCAAAAAACTAGTGATCGACGAAGTCGATGAGATGCTCAATCTGGGTTTCAGACATCAACTGATTATGTTATTGGATCTGCTGCCAGCTAAGAGACAGAATTTACTCTTTTCAGCAACCATGACTGACGAGGTCCATGATCTGATCCACGACTTTTTCAACAGTCCAGAAGTTATCGAGGCGGCTCCATCAGGCACCCCTCTGGAGAATATCACTCAGCTAGGCTACAACATTCCTAATTTTAAGAGTAAGCTAAGCCTGTTTAGATTGATCCTCGCAGATGAGTCGCTCTTCAATCGTGTGATGATATTCACCTCGACTAAGAAGCTCGCAGATATCCTCTACGAAGCAATGAAAGTCACCCATGAGGATCAAGTTGGCATCATCCACTCCAATAAGTCACAAAATCAAAGATTCAATAGTGTCAATGCATTTAAGGCAGGTGAGATTCGCCTGATCATCGCTACAGACATCATATCAAGAGGTATCGACATCGACAATGTGAGTCATGTGATCAATTTTGACATGCCTGACAATCCTGAGAAGTATATGCACCGTATAGGACGCACGGGAAGGGCTGAGGAAAAAGGAACATCGATCAGTTTTATCAGTGAAGCAGATCATGAGGTACTAAAAGAGATCGAAACCTTGATGAATCAACAGATCACCATATTAGATCTGCCTGAAGATGTAGAACTCACCGAAGAATTGATCCCATATGAAGTGCCTGAGGTCAAGATGAAAAATCAGCTCACCAAAGCGCCAACCATTGCCAAAAATCTGAAAGGGGATGCCGTCAAACAAACCAAAACGAATAATAAAAAGGTGCTGACTCGCAAAGCGAAAGTCAAAGCTAAGCGCGCCAAGAAAATGAAGAAATGGTAA
>CAZJTO010000388.1:0-2528 GCA_964548935.1 uncultured Saprospiraceae bacterium | reverse complement strand
TATCATCATTGAGGGATGACTTCTGTGAGGATGTATCAGATGAGTTTATCACAGTACATAGAGAGATCCCTGATGGAGGTCGAGTAACACTTTTGGACGGAAGTACTGAGTTTGCACAGTGTGCAGGTCAGATCGTTTTTGATGTAACACACACCACTACAGCGCCTAACCTGAGCTACTGGTATATCATCACAGATACGAGTAACATCATCGTCGACTGGGTTAACTCTGCGGTTTCTACTACAATTGATCTAAGTGATGCACCAGTAGGCACATGTAGAGTATGGGGCTGGAACTATAGAGGACTTGATGATCCAATCATCGGAGCATCCCTATCATCATTGAGGGATGACTTCTGTGAAGATGTATCAGATGAGTTTATCACAGTATATAGAGAGGTTCCAGATGGTGGTACTGTTAGCCTTGTAAATGGAGATGTCTCCTACACCGCTGTAGCAGGAAATATAGTATTTGATGTAATGCATGAGACTACAGCTCCATTTTTGAGCTACTGGTATATCATCACAGATGAAAACGATAATATCATCGACTGGGTCAACTCTACTGTTTCTAATACTGTTGATCTTAGTAGTGCTCCAGCTGGTACCTGTAGAGTATGGGGTTGGAACTATAGAGGTCTTGATGACCCAATCATTGGTGAATCTATTGCCACTCTCACTGATGATTTCTGTGAGGATATTTCGAATAACTTCATCGTGGTAACAAGATTGCAGGGACAAGAGTGTGATGTCGATGCTGGTTCACTGGCGTTAAGTGACGGGCGCACATCCATACAATTATGTGCTGCGAATGGTAGACCTGACTTATTGAGCTTTAGAACTCAAAATGTTCGTGGTGACTTCAGAATCGTTGTTACCAATGCAGCTGATACGATTATTGCTTTACCAACAACTAATATTATCGATGTTGACGGTATGACAGGAGGAGAATATCGTGTATACGTACTGGCATATGATGGCGCTACTGGTATAGCAGTTGGCAATAGCCTTAACCAAATTAGAGGATGTTTTGATCTATCTAATGCATTTGTATTGGATAGAATAATTTGTGACTCTGTATGCCAGGTTCCTCTGAATCTCCGTACACAAAATATAGCTCAATATAGACACCGCATCGTTTGGGATAGAGTCCCTGGAGCTATAGGTTATGAGCTATTAATTGGATTTGAAGATAGTAATAGACGATTTAGGGTTCCTTTGAGAAACAATAACGTAACTGTTTTTACGACAAGCTCTCGAACTATATTGGTTAGAGTAAGAGCAGTTTGCGGCACTAACATAAATTCTGAATTTTCTGATTATGTTTCTTTCAGAAATACGTCTTCAACTAATAGCCTTTTATTCAAATCTTCTAACTCTGAATTGCCATCAGGCAAGGAGTATGGAGAATTTATAATAGAAGAATCGGACCTATTGGTCTATCCTAATCCAACTTCAGAGCTGATTAATGTAAATCTTGACAATAACAACGCTAAAAGTGTACTTCAAATATTTGATGGTACAGGAAAGTTAGTCCATAAGACCACACTTCCAATAGGTAAGGTTAATAAAAAGATCAATGTGAGCCAGTTTGAACAAGGTATTTATCAAGTGATCGTGACTTCTGATGCAGGCCTTGTTGCTCAAGCTAGATTTGTGAAAATATAATTTTAGTAAGATCCCATGTTTATTTAATGATGCCTGTCTGCTGTTAGCAGACAGGCTTTTTTTTAATATAATAAGCACATCGCCCCGTCAAATAGTTATTATGACGGAGGAGAAAATAACTCGGGAAGTAGACTTGTTACATCCCTGATAGAGACTTAGAATTACACCCAATACCCGAGATTAGTCTTGTAGGGACAGGCTGAATTCATAGCCCTAACGTAGTAGTTTACCCTAAGAGTAAATTTGATTTAACATAATAGTCTAATTATTAGTCTTATTATATATAGATAAATTCATAATATAGTGTGTTATACGTACATTTGGACATAGATTTTAATTCAAAACAATGAATAAGAACATCCTCGTAACATTCTGCTGGTTCTTAACTATGTGCATGTTTGGTTATTCTCAGACAACTAACAGAGATATAGGCATTACTGTCAAAGCTCTTGCTCTTGACTATATCTCTCAGAATGGAGGAGAATTTTCTGCATTCAATGATTACCATACAGGAATGGAGATTGGTTTTTTGAAGGGACTCACGGAGAGTGTGACGTTGGCTGTACCTCTGAAGATTGCTGTAGCTCAGAGTCCAGACGATCTTGAAAATCTTCATAATGTCTTGCTATCAATCGATGGCACACTGCGATACAACTTTATTCGTCCAGGAGCCAAAGTAGAACCATATGCGTTAGGCGGAGTAGGATATGTCTACGAGAGTAATGACCTGGGTACAAGTAATGTCCAGTTGCCTGTAGGAATAGGGTTCAATTTTAAAATACATGATAGGGCTTTCGTAACGTGGCAGAGTGAATATAGGTTCTCATTGGAAGATGATAGAAACAACCTTCACCATGGACT
>CAZJTO010000387.1:0-2532 GCA_964548935.1 uncultured Saprospiraceae bacterium | reverse complement strand
TTATAGGGCTCTCCGAATAGTATCATCGTTTCAACCTTACTTGACTACCTCTTTCAAGCACCGCAAGCCTGCTTGCGTATTGATAGACTCTTGTGCCTCCACTATACATTCATCTATTGACTGATTAGGCTTAAATCGTTGTATAGCATAGGCGGCATTAGCAGATACTACAGCATTCTGAGCTGGCGTCCCGTCGCCACTTAAGATGGACAAAAATATCTCTGAGGCTGCCTCGACCGTATGGCCTCCGTGTAGATCTGACTGCGCTAGTGTAGGCAAGTTTATTTCTGAAGGGCTAAGCGGCCCATTGAAGTTTTTGGATCTTATCTGAAAACTCCCTGTCAATGAGATCTCGTCATAACCGTCATCAGCATGGATAACGGCATACTCGATATCCATATCATCAAATACTTCCTGATAAAGATCCAGTAGCTCTGCGCTAAATACTCCAGTTATCTGGTGTTTGGGTCTGGATGGGTTGAGCAATGGCCCAAGCATGTTAAAGAAAGTCTTCGTCTTCATCCCCTTACGGATTGGACCCACATGCCTCATTGCTGGATGAAACAAGGGCGCATGCATATAGCAAAAATTACCTCGTTCCAGATCAGATCTGAGTTTGTCCTGATCATTAGAAAATTGGTATCCGAGATACTCGAGCACATTGGACGAGCCACAGCCCGATGAGACTCCATAATTACCGTGCTTGGCGACCTTGTATCCTGCTCCTGCCACAACGAACGAAGAGACGGTGCTGATATTAAAAGTATCCTTGCCATCACCACCAGTACCACACAGATCTATCGTATCCAAGTCCGAAAAATCTATCGGTGTGGCCAACTCAATCATTGCTGTACGAAATCCTGACAGCTCTTCACCAGTAATAGCTCGCATCTGAAAACATGTCAAAAACGCCGTCGTCTGGAACGGATCAACTTGTCCCTGACCAATTGCTCTCAGTATCTCAGCGGCCTCCGATTTAGAAAGTCGTTCATTCTGATAGAGTCTGTTTAAAACTTGTTTGAGTTCGTATGAGGCGCTGGTGTCGGACATCCTAGTTGTTAATTGAGGCTAAAAATATCGAGAGTTTAGCAGTTCGGCTTATCAGCTTCTTTATTATTTAAATCCGACAACCTAATCTTCCGTTTTCGCATAGACCTGATTCCCTTCTTTATAGGTCGCTAATACCTCTATGTCCTTGATCTTCATCGGATCAATCGTCAATGGGTTGTCGGATAATATAACTATATCTGCCAGTTTACCAGGCTCCAAGCTACCCTTGCGCTCCTCTTCTCGATACTGATAGGCGGCATGAATAGTCATCGACTCTAAAGCGTCATAGACCGTACTGCGCTGATCTGACCCAAGAACTTGACCAGTACGTGTAACCCGATTGACTGCCGACCACATGAGAAACGGCTGGTCAAGAGCCGTGATCGGATAATCAGTATGATTAGTATAGGTGATCTCTGCGGCCTCCGATGAAGCTAATGGACTGATATATGCGGCCCGCTGCTCTCCTAAGTTACGGACGTGCACATCTCCCCAATAGTAAGTATGATTCGTAAAATATGATGGGATCAATCCATAATGTGCGTACTGTTCAATCAGATCAGGACGCATAAACTGGCTATGGATAATCACCGAGCGTAGATCACTGCTCGTAAGATTATGTTTATCTACTGCCTGGTCATGGGCGTTGAGATACATATCTATGGCTGCATCACCATTGCAATGTGTATATACTTGGATACCATCGCTGTATAGCTGATCTAACAATTGATCCAATTGTGCTTGCTGCACCACGGCGATCCCCTTGCAATCATGGGTACATCCCGGCACTTGGGTAAGGTATGGATCAGACATCAGAGCCGTTTTGCCTTGAGGTGATCCATCTGCAACTATCTTAACACCAGCATACTTTAATCGGCGATGGTATTGATGAAATGCTATTTCGTGTTGTGATAATATCTTCTCGAGATCCACAAAACCCACTAAGGAGATAATATCAAGTGGAAACTCCATGGAGACACTCAACTCTTCCAACATATCCACATTTTCTGCCGTGCTAAATCCATCATTTACGGTAGTAATACCATGTCCCGCATATAACTCAAAGGCGCTTGTTGCAAGTCGGATGATGTCCGTTGAGTCAGGTTGCGGGATTACTGTCCTAACTGCATGCATCGCACTCTCTGTAATCAGACCACTTGGCTCCTTCGAGTTTTCTAATCTGATTATCTGACCTCCTTGGGGATCGGCTGTCTCGGCACTCCAACCTAATATCCGTAAGGCCGCACTATTTACAACACCAAGATGCCCCGATGCATGTGCTAAAAACACCGGTTGATCTGGAAATGCTTCATCGAGATCCAGCTTATTGGGATGACGTTGATCTATCAGAAGGTCTGGATCATAGCCCCACCCTATTAACCATTCATCAGATTGCAAATCCCGTAGCTTGCGATGCTCAGCTAATTGTACAATGATATCCTCTATGCTCTTAATATCTGATACTGGAGGAGAAGATAAGTT
>CAZJTO010000386.1:0-2534 GCA_964548935.1 uncultured Saprospiraceae bacterium | reverse complement strand
AAGCATCCATGTCGACATGTAAGATTTTGCGGGTGTGCTCAGCAGGATTCATGCTGGAGTTAATATTATATCTTTCAATATATAATATAAATTCTAATTGATAGGTATATCATTCTTGTTACTACACTTTACCTGTTGAGTATCAATAGGTTATTGAGTAGATACCTGCTAAATGGTATTTAATATATATAGGATTGTTGATATGACCACAATGGTATTTAAGACAAATCCTTGTGCCGATGACAGCTGACGATATGATCATTAACCATACCTACGGCCTGCATGAAGGCATAAACTATTGTAGATCCCACAAACTTAAAGCCGTCCTTCTTAAGCTGTTTACTAAGCTTGTCACTGAGTGGCGTATTGGCTGGAGTGGATTGCCAAGCTTCCCAATTATTGACGATTGGCGTGCCATCGACATAATCCCAGAGATAGTCATTAAATGAAATTCCTCGATCAGCGAGGGCGAGATAAGCTTTGGCATTAGTGATGGCAGCATTCACCTTAAGCTTGTTTCTCACGATCCCAGGATTAGCCAGGAGTTCGTCAATTTTCTTTTGGTCGTAGCGAGCCATTTTTTCTGGATCAAAGTTGTCGAATGCCTTTCGGTATCCTTCTCGCTTATTGAGTATCGTCCACCAACTCAGACCTGCTTGTGCACCATCAAGAATTAGCTTGGCCAGTAGCAGTTGGCTATCATGTATGGGTACACCCCATTCTTTATCGTGATAGTCCAGATATAGTTGATGTCCATTTTCACACCAAGAGCAACGTGTCATTTACTTTTTATGCTAAGATACAATATGACCAGATTAACGCATGCCATAGAGTCGCACCTTGCCCTTCTTGGATTTGGCTTCGTAAGAGATCCAAACTTTCTTGATGATTTGCTTGCCTCCACCTGTAAGGTCGATTTCAGGGGCCGCATCTTCAGCCTCTAACTTCTCTCGCATATTGACGATCTGCTTAGTGTCATCCATAAACTGAATAACGCACTGCTTGATAATGATCGGTTTATTCTCTGCGATGAGGATGATCTTCTTGTAATTGCCGTCAGCAATCGAGACTGGAATCTCAGCGCGATCGATCTTTTTATTGATCTTACGAGTACCGATATGTTCCCATCCGTCTCCAATTATGTCAGTTGTAGTTTGTCCCCTAAGTTCTGAGGTATAACTGAGGCTAATTAATGAAATAGCCAGTATCAATAGAGTGCGCATATTGCTGATTTTATAGTGTAGACGATCAAAAGGAGCAAATGGTTATGACCTTAAGTTATTATTAATGTCGCTAATTGATCACTTTAAATCTTACACCTACAGCCCAGTACTGGCTAAGAACGCTGAATCCAGCAATCTCTTCAAACTCATTGTCGAAAACATTCTGTACTGAACCGTAAAGCTCGAATGCATCATTTAATTGATATTGAGCTCTGATATTCACTGTGTTATATGACTCCAGTGTGACTGGATTAACCTCAAATGTTGTAAAGTCAAATAGCAAGTCCTCACGATCACCTGTAAGATTAAAATCGACGCCTAACTGTAAACGATCAATGCCAGAATAAGTGATAGTAAAGTCAAACTGAGATTGAGGTCTACGCAGGAGATCTTCGCTTGTAGAGTTGCCATCTGTATCCGTAGTCATCCCAGTAAGGTAGATATAGGCAAGACTGATATTCCAGTCGTCATTACTGAGGCCCGCAGAAAATTCGAGTCCAGAATCTTGTTGGTTTTCGAGATTGTTAAATCCGAATGCGCCTGTGTCAGGATTTAATCCAAAGGTAATTCTCTGGTCTACGTCTCTATCAAAATAGCTTGCGCCAAAGCTGAAGGGTGAGTTAGGTGATCCATAGTTTATCCCTACAGTCCAGTACTCGCTTTCTTCGGGGAGTAACTCTGGATTGGCACCAAAGGCGCCAAAGAGCTGGGGCAGGAGTGGGGCTTTGAATGCTGTAGAGTAACTGGCAAAACCTTTAAGAGCATCCGTTATAAAGTATGATCCCGATAACTCGAAGGTAGTATGGTTGCCAAACTGACTATGTTCATTGTTTCTGACTCCGGCAGATAGATTCAACTGATTCAACTGAATATCGTAGAGAGCATATGGACTCCATACCGTCTCTGATGGTGTAACCACTACTGCTGTGCTATCAGTCATGCCGAACTCTTGAAAGTTGAGGCCTATCGTTAGACTAGAACTGGCACCCAGTTGTATGCGATCGAAAATGTCAATATTGTAGTGCCCGCCTGAGAAGTCGCTGGTACCAAAGGAGGTGACAAAGGTTCGATCGGTATCAGTAAATGATGTCAATAATCTTAGTTCATGACCAGTAGCCTTCCAAGCGCCTTGTATACCAAGGCTATAATAATCTGATTCAAATCGATCACCAGAATCCGTGAACGACCCCGCATCAAAAAAACCATTGAACCTGTTGTTTCGATAGAACGGTCTGACTGATACAGCATCGCTGAATTCATGATTCAAGTAAATATTGAGGTTCCTGCGAGTGATGCCATCCTCGTCAAATC
>CAZJTO010000385.1:0-2539 GCA_964548935.1 uncultured Saprospiraceae bacterium | reverse complement strand
CTTTATGGGCGTTTCTAATCATTGGCATTGGCGCTATCGCTTGCATCATCGGTGGTGTCTTGTCGCAGCGATATGGGACTCGCACTGTTGCAACAGTTGCACTGGCCTCGTCAGGTCTCTGCTGTCTTTGTCTACCATGGATTATCGGATCAGGCATGGTGTGGCTCTTCATCATCTTTATACTCTTCTGGGGTATGACGGTGATCACTGACTCGCCACTATTCTCTACTATGGTGGCACAAAATGCCACTCCCGAACTGAAAGGCACCGCACTCACAATAGTCAATTGTATCGGCTTTGCGATTACGATAGTGAGTATACAGCTCTTAAGTGGACTGTGGGCTAGCACGGGCAGCACTTATGCCTTCATGCTCTTGGCGATAGGTCCTGCATTAGGACTTTGGGCGCTGTGGGGCGCACGAGCACTCTAAAAATAAGGGCATAAAAAAAGCCGAGCTCCAACATTGTGGAGCTCGACTTAATCGATTGGGTCGTATAAAAATTGTCTTATTTAGTCACTACGAGCGTGTACTTTGGCGTTGGATTCAACGGGCAAAAGTACTCGTAAGTACCTGCTTCAAGCTCTACGATTCCAGTTTTGCTAACTGCGCCATCCGCTACTGGTGCTGTAACATAAGCAGTCTGGATGTGCTTGCTGGCATCATACATACCTTGAGGTACCAATACAAATCCTACGTCGTGAGCTACTCCGTCATTGTTGATCTCAAACTGGTAAGATCCTTCTTTGACAGTTACTGTCTCCTGTACGAACTTACCTGGCATCTGGTTTAACTCAATTGTCTCTACATCATCACGCACTACGACAGTGTACTTAGGTGTTGGATTCAATGGGCAGAAATACTCATACATGCCTGGCTCAAGATCTACTACACCTGTCATAGATGTTTTACCATCAGCTACTGGTGCTTTTACATATGCTTCTTTGATATGCATGCTCTGATCGTACTTACCTTTAGGTACAAGTACAAATCCTACTTCATGTCCAACATTGTTGTTCGCTACATTGAACTGATACTCACCTGGAGTTAACTCAAGACTCTGCTGAGTAAATACTCCTTTAGTTTGCTCTAAATTGATCTGGGTTGTCTGTGCACTTACTACTCCTGTGAAAAGGATAAAAAGTGCTGCTAATTGAATTGTGATATTTTTCATTATAATGTAATTGTGATTTAACTGTTGTTTTAATTACACCGCAAAGATGTACCCCATTTACAGTTGATCACATGTACATCTGTCCCAATGTCATGTCTATTTAGCCCGAAAAAAAGGAAGGCTATGCGGCGACGCTGCGGGATTTTCTAAATATCGTTGGACTCATGCCGACATGCTTCTTGAAAAACTTAGAAAAATGAGAAGCATCCTTATAACCTAACTCTTCAGCAATTTCAATGGCCGACTGATCAGAATAGATCAACAATCGTTTAGCCTCTAAGAGAATGCGATCATTGATCACCATCAAGGGAGACTTGTCACTATACTTAGGAAATAGGTTAGAGAGCGTCTTAGGAGACTTAAATAGGAGGTTAGCGTAATCCTTGACATGGTGATACTCTCTAAAATGTTTCTCGACAAGGATATTGTAATCTCGTATGATGCTCATCTGGGTATGGCTAATATTGGGTTCAGGGAGCTTATTCGTAATCATGCGAGTAGACATAATCAATAGCCGCTTTAGCGAAGAACGAAGCATCTCGCCCTGTAGATGATCTTTGATGAGTAGGTCGGACTTAAACATCTCGAGCATTGTCTCATACTGCCTCAACTGATCACCATTTAATGTGATAATAGGTGGTTCAGATGAGCCAAAAAACAGAAAACCATTGCAAGACACCTGATCATCATGAGTCTGTATACAGAAGAACTCCTTGTTGAAGACAAGAGAAATGAATCCTTCCTCCGTTGAAGGCATCTCAATGATATTAAGAGGAGTGCAAAAGATGAGTTGGTTACGCTTAAGCTCACATTGATATCCATCCAAAATCACCGAGCTACGCTCTGATCGACACCACAAGACCTTATAGAGATCCTTACGGCCCAATAGCTCAATTGATGGTTCGCAGGTAAAGTCTGTAAGGACAAAATAATCCTCATCTCGTATGCCAGAATAATCTAATTTCATATGGTGTCTGTTGGCCAATCTGGACACAATCTCAGATCGCAAAAACTAACAACATGTTAAGTATTAAAAGGTTACGTTAAGCTTGTCCAAAAATTGAGCTAAACACGTCTTCAAGAATACATGACAAGGTTAATATGGCATACCTTAACAGCAGGAGACGACCCTCCCACTGTATTATTTTGTTCATACCACAATCCATTACTATGAGATATTTAATTGTACTTATCCTATGTATCATCACTTCTGTAAGCACAGAAATTATAGCCCAAGAAATAACTGAATTCGCGGGTCCATGGGGCAGGCAATACTACCAAGATGACATCAGAATTGACCGCCTTGAAGCCAAGTCTCTCATCCTACAACATGAGGAATCTGCAGAGCTCTGGAAAAAATGGCAAC
>CAZJTO010000384.1:0-2542 GCA_964548935.1 uncultured Saprospiraceae bacterium | reverse complement strand
GCTTTTGCCATAATCCTCTATAAAAAATGCAAAAATACAATCTCGCAATCAAATTATGAACATCCTAATCGCCTGTGATAAGTTTAAAAATTCGCTAAGCGCTTCAGAGGTTTGCGACGCCCTTGCAAATGGAATAAAGCAATCCCACCCTACTGCCAAAATCATCAAGTGCCCCATGGCGGATGGTGGCGATGGCACCATCCAATTGTTACAAGACACCTTGGACTTAAAGCGAGTTGATATCAAGAGTGTAGATCCATTAGGACGAGCGATAGACACACATTACTCTATCGCTCCAGACATTGCATACATAGAGTTAGCGGAGGCGTCAGGGATTGCTCGACTACAACATGATGAACTTGATCCACTGAACGCTCATGCCATCGGTACTGGCCAGATCATCCAACATGCCATCAGTCACGGCATCAGGAAGATTGTATTAGGTATCGGAGGCAGTGCCAGCACAGAGTGCGGACTGAGTATTGCTTATTCTATGGGTTGGTCATTCTTAGATGATCAGGGACAGTCTATCATACCAACAGGAGGAAACCTTATGGATATCATCGCTATCGAGCCTCCAACTGAGAAACCTGATATAGAGTTGACGGTGCTTTGTGACGTAGATAATCCGCTCTATGGCACTAATGGTGCTGCGTATATCTATGGGCCTCAGAAGGGCGCAAGCAAAAGTCAGGTAGCATTATTAGATAGCGGACTTAGACATATTGCATCACTGATTAAGACAACGACTGGAGTTGACATCTCGTCATTACGAGGTGGTGGTGCAGCTGGTGGTGTAGCAGCAGGATTGTATGGGCTCATGGACGCCCAGGTCGTCAGTGGCTTCGATTACCTCAGTTCACTACTCCACTTAGATCATCAGATCATCCGTGCAGATCTCATCATCACTGGCGAAGGTCGACTTGATGAGCAGTCACTATCTGGGAAGGTGGTTGGGTCAATAGCAGAGCTATGTCTACAATACAACAAGCCTCTTTATGCTGTTGTTGGGGAGAATCGGCTGAGTTCTGAGCAATTAGAGTCATTGGGTATCAACAAGGTTTACCCGATCATAGAGTTGGCTGTTGATCTTGAGGATTCGATGAGGAATGTGGAGGAGTATTTGGGGGATGTGAGAATCTCCATTAAGACCTAAGTGCTTTTCTTTATTTGCCAAGTCAATAAAAAGACAATCACAAAAACAGTCATAAGAGCAAAAAGCCACCTGCCTTCATTATTAACCCCAATATTAATTGGACCATCATCTCCTACCAGCACCAATCCAGCCCAATAATATGGATGTCGTCTATAATCTGGGGTATTATTTATGTAGGCTAATTTAGCGTTACGAAGTGCTTCTGACTTGTTTCAGAAGCGAATCCTATTATTATATATCCTTAAGTCATATTAAGTCAAACAACTTGGAATCGGCAAGGAACACACTAAATCAAGTTGATCCCAAATCAAACAAGTATACCAAGGCGCAAGAATTAATAGAGAAACTCAATCTCAACAGATAGAATACTATACTATTTTTGACACATCTATCTTAACCTCCGGCGGCAGGAATGGTGAGGCATCACCCCTACCCTTGATGATCTCTCTCACGATCGTGGAACTGATATGTGAGAAATTAGGACGACTGATGAAAAACACTGTTTCTATATCATCACCGACGATGTTGTTAAGCTGAGAGATGGTCTTCTCATAATCGAAGTCCGAGCCATTGCGCAGTCCACGTATCAGATACTTGGCACCCACCTTCTCACAATAATGCACCGTCAATCCCTCAAACGTACCGACATCGACCTTGTCATAATTTTTAAAAACTTGGTTGAGCCATTCCATCCGCTGATCGAGATCAAACAGCGTCTTTTTGACGGAGTTAACCCCTATCGACATGATAATCTTATCAAACAATGGTAATGCCCTCTGGACGATATCCAAATGACCAGTTGTAATTGGATCAAACGATCCTGGAAATACGGCGATTTTCATAAGTCAGAGTCCTCTATTTACTCAATTATACACAAATAAAAGTCCAAGTTTAACAATCCCATAAAGCAATTCATGTACAGTTTTGTCGCCGAATTTAATTTTGCTTTAAATGATATATTTGCAGTCTTGAAAAATAATGGTTGAATTTGAAATCAATCTGGTCCTTCAAGGCATTTACAGTACAGTAAAATTTTATCAGAATGAAGTTTGATCTCGTCGTAGTAGGTAGTGGCCCAGGAGGCTATGTTGCAGCAATCCGCGGCTCTCAATTAGGGTTAAAAACAGCAGTAATTGAAAAGGAGAACTTGGGTGGCGTCTGTCTCAATTGGGGATGCATCCCTACCAAGGCATTGCTAAAGTCCGCTCAGGTGTTTGAATACATTCAGCATGCAGAGGACTATGGTATTTCGGTAAAAAGTCCTAAAGCTGACTTCTCTAAGATGATCGGTAGAAGTAGAGATGTCGCAGGGGGAATGAGCAAAGGCGTTCAATTTCTGATGAAGAAAAATCAGATTACCGTAATCGAAGGATACGGCAAATTAGT
>CAZJTO010000383.1:0-2547 GCA_964548935.1 uncultured Saprospiraceae bacterium | reverse complement strand
TACCGCTGAAGAAATCACTAATCGTTTGTTGTAGCGCAATACCGATACCGACGAGGAGGGCAGCGGCACCTGTCCATACTAGGGTCATATTCACCCCGATAAGCTGTAATGCAAACAGTATCCCAAAGAAATAGATCAAATAACTCAGTAGCTGGTTGTAGGCGTACCGCTTGCCCGATGCAATCTGCTTATTCTGATAGAAATTGAAGAAAAACAAATTAGTCAGCAACCATATGATCAACCGTGCACTGAGCAATACGAGGATAGCCACAACAATGTTGGACAAACTGATGTCGATGCTTTGATTATGAGCCCAGACCTTGTAGAACGTAAAATTGAGAAATTCAAAATTCTTAATAATCAGGTAAAAGGATAGGAGTAGGATGATATACTGAGCCAGTCGAGAACCGTTCCTTTCGGTCTTTCGTATAGAGGGAGCATTTTTAATGAGTTCCTCATCGATGCGCTTAGAGATAATACTATCCAATAGCCTCGAAAGGACGACGATAAACACAGCCATCAAAATTCTAGAAACACTTAAACCAAATAGCTTATCTGGTACGATCTCATAATTTAGCCTAAGGATAAATACAGAGATGATGATCCATAACAGGACACATAGTGCGATCAGTCGTCTTTGGTTGAGGGGCTCATCAGCTTGTACTGTGCTATGTCTCAATGTATAGGCATGTAGTCTGCGCTTTGAGATGAGGTAGATGATCACCACTGCTGCTGCCGCTAGCAATAACAGAACTATATCTGAAACCGAGATATAGAAGGAGCCATATTCCAGCAATTTGGTATTAATAAGTTCGATCACCCAAGTTGGATATATATGAGATATTTTTTGTCAAAAAACTCCTCCTCAAAGTAATCACTTAATGGAGTTACTTCATAGTATTCTCTCTTCCGTATTGAGGAGAGCTCGGCACTTAGGTCTCCTCCCTTCAGTGAGATCATCCCATTGGGGATGGCATTGCGTTGTGTATGAGATATATTCTGTCTGGTCCATGATAGTAATTTGGTGAATGGAGCGACGGCACGATTTATCACGAAATCATATCGACCGTTGATTTCTTCAGCTCGAGAATGAGTCGTCTGAATATTGTCCAAGCCTAGCTCTTCGACAACTGCGTTGATGACCTTAAGTTTTTTGTTGATGCTGTCTACGCAATGAAAGCTGACCTCTGGAAACAATATCGCTAAAGGGATACTGGGGAACCCTCCACCACAACCTAGATCCATAACCTTAGTACCTGACTTAAAAGATATCCACCTAGCGATGGCCAATGAGTGAAGAACATGTCGCTCATAGAGATTATCGATGTCTTTTCTTGAGATCACATTGATTTTGTTATTCCAATCCGTATAGAGCGGGAGCAATAGATCTATCTGTCTTGATTGCTCATCAGTCAGATTTGGAAAGTACTTTTCAATGATTTCTACCATGTTTGCTTTTTCATCGGTAATAAAAGACCCATAAGGCAGTAATAGGCCAACAAGAAGAGGTCTAATATGGGAGCCCAGTACCATAAGTGCCGTTCATGTAGCACTGTCATCTTGCGATAAGCTACCCATAATAATATAGTTGTCCTCATCACAAATATGGTCAGGACTAATGGTAGGTATGTACCAGATATACTGAGTCCAACAATACTGATATAAAACATCAACTGTGATAAAAACATCGACATTAATATGAACTGATGTTGTGGCGGATAAGAGGATGCGGTTGTGAGATGTCTTCTTTTTTGTTGTATTAATTCAGACAGATAGGTTGCAGGTACGGAGTACGTAAATGACTTTAGGTTAAGACCAACCTTAGTTTCAGGAGTTAATCCAGCAATGAATAGATCGTCATCACCACTTTTGATATGTGCATGATCTGTATATCCACCATGTTTCAAGAACACCTCTTTTTTATAAGCGAGGTTTCTTCCTACACCCATATAAGGGAGTCCAAGCTTTGCCAAGGATAGATACTGCATAGCGATATACCAAGTCTCATAGCGGATAAACCTATTTAAGAACCCGGAAGCGGGCATATAGGGCCCATAAGCCAAGATGACATCTGATTGTTGGCGAGCATTGATCATGTCAGAAATCCATGTATCTGAAGCTGGCTTGCAGTCAGCATCTGTGGTTATAATCCATGTCCCTGAGCTAGCAGAGATTCCAGTGGATAATGCTTCTTTCTTTCCTGATCCTCGATTCTTGTAAATCTTAATGTTGTTATTTTTTGAGATGGCCTGTTCAATGATGCTCACGCTGTCATCGATGGAGTGATCATCGACCAAGACGATTTCAAGACTAGGGTAATCTTGGCTAGCCCAATGTGCTAAGTGCGCAGATAGATTAACAGCTTCATTTTTGACAGCGATGACCAAACTAACCGAGGGGTTCACCACTGTTTTGTTGGAGGAAGACTCATCTTTTCCTGATAACTGCCCAAACAATCCGGTGTATATCAGCAGCTGAATAACAAACGAGAATAGAAGAATATTGAGTAATACAAGCGACATCAGCCTTCAAAAATAGCCGAGTATC
>CAZJTO010000382.1:0-2558 GCA_964548935.1 uncultured Saprospiraceae bacterium | reverse complement strand
AATCACAGAATACTCGAGTCCTTAGAGCGTCTGCTGAAGGATATGAATGCCTCAGACATACAAATCATTGATATGCAACATGCCAAAAAGCCAGAAGGCATTGGTTTGGTCTTTTTGAATCAAGATAGATCCCCCGTAAACTTCTTTATTTTTTCTCGTCTGGATTATCGAACGGTCTCGCCTTTTGGTAATCGTCATTGTTGGCAAAGTACTGATCATTTGAGTAGGCATCCTCATGTACCATGATTGATGCTTCTTTAAACCAAACTTCAGAGTAGTTACCAGTTTCATATTGCTTTTGCAAGTCTCCGCCATGCGTTTCTGCACCTGCACACCAAACTGGGTTGGTTTCATATGGCTTTCCGTTAGTTTGACTATAGCATCCTTGCTTAAAGAATAAGCCTTGACCCTCATATGCCGTAGGTACTTCAATACCATCCTGCCCTATTGGTATAAACAAGTCTTGTACTTGTTCTGGAATATCTGCTTTTGTGGTATACTCAGAAACCAATAAGTTTTTAGTAAAAGTTTTGGTCTCGTAACCTTCTCTTGAAAAACTGACATGCATGATACCATCACCTTTGGATTCTACGACATAGCTAAACTCCTCTCCAAGAGCTATCCCATCAGCTGGTTCTGGTGGAAAATCATCTTTAGCTTCTCCTACTTTGTCAAAACCATATCCCCAAATTGGGTAAGAATAATCCCATCGTCCTGAGTTATCATCTCCTAGTGTATTGATTTCATAATTCCAGAATAAGGAGCCTTTGTCATGACCAGGAAACTTCTTGTAAAAGAGTTTGAATGGCTCATTCTCATGGCCATCTGCACTATGTATTTGACCCACTACTACCGAATAAGATGCAGCTACTCTCGCATCTCCCGTGGCAGATACATTCATCACTTTGAGCGTGGCGGACAATTTTGCTGGCGTCGTTGCTTTCCACTTTTTTGCTTGAGCTAACTCTGTTCGTGTATTACTTGACGACCCATGGGTACTGCCACCATTTGGCGTTTTATAAATCACCCAATCTGTGCCATTTTTTTTCGTAGTATAAAAGAAGTTTTCATTGACTAACTCAGAAGCATCTCCAGCATTGGTGCCATCACCCAAAATCAATTTCCAGTCATCGAAGTATGGAGTTATCTGACTTGGCAATTTAACTTCTGACGTGTCTGAATCTGTTTCAGCGACAGTTGAATCTTGAGTAGTTTCCTTGCAGCTGTGTACAATTAGAACAGCGGAAATAGTAATTAATACGAAGAGAATAGAATTTAATGTTGAGCTCACCCTTAAAATTTAATTGTAAAGGAAACCAAGATATTTGGAAACGGCAAAAAACGTAGTAAAAAGGATCTCTATTCAGATGCAGTTATGATAGTCTCTGCAATACTCCTAAATATCCAAAAATCCGATCTACGATCCAGTAGTTGAAACATTCCTCCGTCATCCCATACGATAGTCGGCATGCCGAGTTCAGCAGCAGTGCGAGCATATAGCTCGGCATATTCTAGGCGCTGGCTAAGCTCATTATCCCTAATGGTCCCCCACTCTCCCAAGACAACGGGGCGGTTTTCTTCTATTATCCATTTCTGATGTATCCGCTCCAGTTCTGCTTGTAGTGCTGCT
Organism: uncultured Saprospiraceae bacterium; assembly: GCA_964548935.1. Taxonomy (GTDB): domain Bacteria; phylum Bacteroidota; class Bacteroidia; order Chitinophagales; family Saprospiraceae; genus GYS-P2D. The sequence continues at coordinate 928 of CAZJTO010000382.1, read as the reverse complement.
CGATCTTCATCTGTCCCCCAAGTATCTTGGGCAAGTCCTGCAAAGTCCCAATCAAAATAGCTGTGTAAGGAGACGATCACTTTGGGATCGTCATTAGGGATCTCCAGATCATCCATGGTCTCTGGTACGGTACTGGCTGCCCATGTCGGGATCATGATATGTCTCAGTGCATTGTTACCTCCTGTAGCACGGATGGCATCAACGGCGGTTTTATTGAATTCGTTTACGAAGCTTCGGCCATCTTCAGTGCCTCCGGTCCACTCTTCAGGAATTCCTTCAATGCGGGGTTCATTAAGCGTCTCAAAAATCAACGAATCGTTGTAGGCAATGAACTGCTCTCCGACCTGTGTCCACAAACTTCTCAATCGAGCGTTGGTTTCCTCGGCAGACTCCGCACGGGGCACCACCCACTCATTGTCATGGTGCACATTGATGATGACATGCATACCATTCTGCAATCCAAATTGTACGATCTCTTCGATGTTATCTAAATACTGTGATTCTATCTCATACGGCTCCGAAGCTCGCTGATGAAAATTCCAAGTAATCGGAATGCGCAAAGTGCGAAAGCCAAGATCTGCGGCTGCATCTATAATCATCCTGTTAGGCAGTGGATTTCCCCAAGCTGTCTTGTCTCTATCGATGACATCAAATGAGTTACCGAGATTCCATCCTGGCCCTAATTCTTCGACCAGTTGAAACGAAGTTATATTCCGTGCATCTCCAATACCAGCGTCAGGATTGGGTGCCATGGCAACAGGTTCAGGAGGATTCATATTATTGTTAGTCGGGGGGGCTATCGTCTCATCACCACCGCAGGCACTAAAGAGTAAGCCTGCTATTACGCTCAAGTATATTATTGAAAATCGATATATCATAGCCTAAAAATAGATAATATGTACTACATATGGTTGACTCCAGACGACTA
>CAZJTO010000381.1:0-2580 GCA_964548935.1 uncultured Saprospiraceae bacterium | reverse complement strand
GATGCTAAAGGCGTCTCTACTGCGTTCTCTGCCTCTTGTAAAGGGCACAACACAAAACGAACACATATTGTCACATCCTCTCATAATTGAGATAAATGCACTGACACCATTACTCCCTAATCTGAGCGGCGCAATATCCGCATATGTCTCCTCCCGTGATAAGAACACATTGACACCTCTATTGCCATCTTCGGCACCTGCAACGAGCCCTGGCAAGTCTCTGTAGGCATCTGGACCGACTACGATATCGACTAGTTGTTCTTCTTCGAGGAATTTCTTTTTTAAACGTTCCGCCATGCACCCCAAAACTCCTACGATAAGCGCCGGTTTTTGTTCCTTAACCTTATTGAATATGCGCAATCGCTTACGGACGGTATCTTCCGCCTTCTCACGGATAGAGCAAGTATTGATCAGGATCAGATCGGACTCGTCCATATTGCGAGTACTGCTAAAGCCATTGTCGGCAAGTACTGAAGCAACGATCTCAGAATCACTAAAATTCATCTGACATCCGTAGCTTTCGATATAAAATTTTTTGTTGCCGATTTGATTGGATGTCATCTCCAGCACCTCGCCTTGGCGATCCTCTCCAAGTGGAGTATTTTGAGTGGAAGACATCTTGTTCTTAACATCTTCAATGGTAGGATTCTCGTTGTACATAGCCTCTTTCTCTTCAATCACAAAAATAAACAAAACCCCTATTAGATGTGACAATATGTCAGTGCACTGGATATATAGGTTTATAGTGGTTCCTACGATAAACTGTACTTAAGTATAGGTTCATGATCTACCGATCAGAATATCTTGCCGTTATAAACTTTCCTTTTACTGCTTATCTCATCATCAACTATCTTCTTTAGCCGTGGTAGCGAAGAAGAGATGGAAATAGAATTTGACAAGTGCTCTGTGAATTAGCGGACAATTGTCTTAACCAAAAGATGCTGGTGATTTTATACATTAGAAGACTAATTGTCTTTTTATGTATTTTATATTACCTACGCTATTATGGTTATTGTTCAATGTAAATGAACAGCCTGCTGACATTATTACTGCCGTCGAGTCTGAATATCTCACAGACCTCTACAAAGAACTTCACCAAAATCCAGAGGTCTCTTTAGAAGAAGCGCGGACATCGAAAAGATTGGCTATAGAGCTAGAGAAAATAGGCATAGAAGTGACTCGAAATTATGGAGGACATGGTGTGGTAGGCATCTTCAAAAATGGTGAAGGGCCATTGATACTCTACCGTACTGATATGGATGCACTCCCCATGCATGAAAAAACCGAACTTCCATATGCTAGTACAAAGACAATTGATAATGGCACCACTGGCGTGATGCACTCTTGTGGTCATGATATGCACATGACCTCATGGATAGGCACAGCACGATATATGATAGCTAATCAGCGGATGTGGTCAGGAACACTCATGTTCATAGGCCAACCAGCTGAAGAGATCGGGCAAGGCGCCAAGATGATGTTAGACAATGGTTTATATGAAGATTTTGGCGTACCTGACTATGGTATAGGCCTTCATTCCAATCCGACGATTCCTGCTGGTCAAATCGGCATCAGTGAAGGATATACTATGGCAAATACCGAGAGTATTGACATCAAAGTAAAAGGAATCGGTGCCCACGGTGCAAGCCCCCATATGTCTATAGATCCTGTAGTGATAGCGAGCATGATAGTGATGGATTTGCAGACAATCGTAAGTCGCAACCTCAAACCTACTGACTCTGCAGTAATTACTGTAGGTGCAATCAAAGGAGGGACTAAGCACAATATCATCCCAGATGAGGTATCTCTCCAACTTACAGTACGTACCTATAAGGAAGATGTGCGACAGATGGTACATCAGCGCATCAGAGAAATATCTCGAGGTGTGGCAATAGCCGCAGGTTTATCAGATGACCTCATGCCAGAGGTTCACATTCCTGATGTCTATACACCTGCCAACTACAACGATCCTGACTTGACCAACCATATTATAACCCATGCTAAAGCCGCTATAGGCGAGCAGCAAGTGGTCTACGCAGAACCGCAAATGGTAGGCGAGGATTTCGCACGGTATGGATCGACAGAACACAAAGTACCTACAGTGCTTTACTGGTTAGGTACGGTGCCTGATGAGCGATTAGATATGGAGAATCTACCTGGACTGCACTCCCCATTCTACTATCCTGATATCGAAAAATCTCTAAAGACCGCAATCAAAGTAAATACTGAAGCAATGATCGGTCTGTTTAATGGTGAATAGACTAGATCTCCGAGTCTTAAGGTCAGTTGCAACATGAAAATGAGCTGTTTTTTACCAGAACCTGTAATACAGGAAATATGACCGTTCATCAAACCGTATCGACCGTTGATGATATGAGTTGACTCAACTGTAGCATAGATTCAATATCTTACAGATGTATCAACCAGATAGATTATGAAGTATTCATTTGAATGCCTTAAACTGATTAATGAACATGAAGGAGCTCAACTCAATATATTGGGTGAAGATTCTGATAATCATGAATAGTTATCTCTCGCATTGATTGAGATAGTATCAATCAAAAGAGTGAATCCGTTGAG
>CAZJTO010000380.1:0-2581 GCA_964548935.1 uncultured Saprospiraceae bacterium | reverse complement strand
CATCCAAGAGATTGGCAGATACACTCATCAATATGGTCGAAGGTATCGCTCAAGCTCATCCCGATAAATTTCTCGTCGCTCATACTCCAAAGGATTGTGAACAGGCTCATAAGCTTGGTAAGGTGGCCTTGCCTATGGGCATGGAGAATGGTTCTGGTATAGAAGATGATATCAACAATGTATCGTACTTCAGAAAGCGAGGCATCAGCTATGTGACCTTGACCCATGCCAAGGATAATCTCATCAGCGATTCTTCGTATGACACACTCAACACACATGGGGGCTTAAGTACTTTTGGACGAGAGGTAGTCCAAGAAATGAATCGAGTAGGCATCATGGTGGATATCTCACATGTATCTGACAACGCTTTTTATCAAGCTATAGAATTGTCAAAGGTTCCAGTGATTGCCTCACACTCCTCGGCGCGGAAGTATACGCCGGGATTTCAGCGCAATATGGATGACGATATGATCACACTCATGGGTCAAAAAGAAGGTGTGATCGCCATCAACTTTGGCTCGACGTTTTTGGATGGTAATATCCGTAGTAAGCGTGAGGAGCAACGTGCCGAACTTAGCAAGATACTGATTGACGCCGGCACAGAGTTTGGCTCACCTAAAGCCGATTCTCTGGTGGCCATCTTTCAGGCGGCTAACCCAAGTCTATTTGCTGATGTCAAGTTAGTTGCTGACCATATCGACCATGTTGTAGCGCTGGCAGGAGTGGATCATGTCGCTTTTGGGTCCGATTATGATGGCGTTGGAGACTCACTCCCCACTGGTCTTAAGGATGTATCTCAATATCCTAACCTGATCGCCGAGTTGCTGCGTCGAGGATATACGGATGAGGATATTGCTAAGATCTGTTACAAAAACATGTTTCGAGTATGGCAAGAGACGATTGATTATGCTCAAGCTCGAGGGTAAGAATGTCCAATAACTCTACCCTTAAAGCCTATCTGACACTCGCCTTTCTGAGTGTCATCTGGGGCACGTCATTTATACTGATCAAAAAGTCATTGATTGTCTTTGATCCAATAGAGGTTGCGATTTTGAGGGTTGCCATATCGGGCGTTGCCTTCACGCCATTTTTCATCAAGTACTTTAAAGATCACGAGTGGAAGCGGTGGCCGATGTATACGGTAGTGGCCTTGTCTGGAAGTGCGATACCGGCCTTTTTATTCGCGACAGCACAGACGGAGATCGGTAGTGCTACAGCGGGCATTCTCAATTCAATTACGCCCATATTTGCCTTGCTAATCGGCATTATATTTTTTAAGTCAGCTACTAACTGGAAGCAGATGCTCGGTGTAGCCATTGGCTTTTTGGGCACGGTCGGATTGATCTTGATCGACTCGTCGGCAGGTGACTTCAGCGGTCAGATGCTATATGGTTCATTGATTGTTGTGGGCAGTGTGTTTTACGGGGCCAATGTTAATATAGTCAAGGAGTTCTTTTCCAATGTCACTCCACTGAGGTTGAGCACTCTGTCATTTTTTCTGGTCGGTATACCGGTGATGTGCATGATACCATTTACCGATATACCTGCTAAGGTCATGACAGATCCATATGCTCCATATGCCTTGACCTATCTTACGATTCTGGCTGTTGTGAGTACGATGATGGCGCTGTATATATTTTATCAGTTGGTCCAGGATACGAGTGCAGTATTTGCGTCTTCTGTGGCTTACCTGATTCCGATAGTGGCATTGATGTGGGGTGTGTTTGATGGCGAGACGCTTGGCCTATTACATATTGTCTGTCTTGGCATCATTGTATCTGGGGTATACTTAGTACGAGCAGATTAGACGGATACTTATTATCTTTATAATTGTGAATATCCATATCAACATCAAGAGGAGAGATTCTTTTATGGCAGTTGCCTAAGGCGATAAACTGATCCATCTTTTCAATTTTATTATTCACCCTATTTTTTAATTCCTCCATTGATGTTATTACCACATATTCCCCCATATAAGACCAAGACCGTTGAACCTGTATACTTCAGGACTCAAGCCGAGCGAGCTGCTAAGATTGCTGAAGTTCATTACAACCTTTTTAACCTACATAGCGACTGGGTCGTGATTGATTTGATCACCGACTCTGGTACAGGCGCTATGAGTGAACAGCAGTGGGCTGAGATCATGCTCGGCGACGAGAGCTATGCTGGTTCTGAGTCCTACTTTAAGCTCATCCGATCGATCCAAAAAATTACAGGGTTTGAATATGTAGCTCCTACCCATCAAGGTCGTGCTGCAGAGAATATTCTTTTTTCAGCAGTGGTCAAGGAGGGAGATGTCATTCCTGGCAACGCTCATTTTGATACGACTAAGGGACATATAGAATTTCGCAAAGCGGAAGCTATAGACTGTACGATTGACTTGGCCTATGACACGCAGGTTGATTATCCGTTTAAAGGGAATATCGATCTGGATAAGTTAGAATCGGTCATTGCAAAATATGGCGAAAAGCGAATTCCTTTTATCAACATCACAGTAACCTGTAATACGGTAGGAGGTCAGCCCGTATCACTACAAAACATAAAAGATACCTGTCAGCTCGCCAAGAAACACGGCATCCCA
>CAZJTO010000379.1:0-2585 GCA_964548935.1 uncultured Saprospiraceae bacterium | reverse complement strand
CAGGAGTATCCTTCGTGATATTTCCTTTTTTGAGAGCAAGTGAGTTGAAATAATGAGTATGCATGGCCTGCGTCATTATCCATACCGGATGTCTACTGGTGATGTTATTTTCGATGTACTCCTTCGTTAGATTGGGGGCGCCTTTCAGTATCAGTGGGTCCCACCCGAATGCAAGCACCCATTCTCCTTCTGGAATTTCGCGAATCTCGCGCCTCAAGTGCCTAAGAGCTTCCCAGGCGTTGTTATGTTTATTACCACTCACATCAATCCAATTGTACAATGCAGCACTTGCTATCGGATGCGTATGTGGCTCGACAAAGCCTGGTAGTATGGTCTTTCCTTCTAAATCAATTACTTGGGTGGTAGAATCTCGCCAGCGCTCTATGTCTTTGGTTTTACCAACATATATGATAGTGCCGTCCTTAATGACGAGCGTCTTAGCATAAGAAAAATCCTCATCTACCGTGATGATGTTAGCGTTGTAAATGATCAGGTCTGCTTTCTCTACACCCGTGTCAAGACATGCTGTAAATGAGCATGTGATCAGCACAAATGACAATACGTAATATAATGATGTTGAGGTCAATCGCAATTGGAGCGCATGCTGGCAACCTTGCCGCTTGGTATCAAATGATGCGCCGTTCATGCTTTTATAATGAGGTTAAGGTTGCAGTAATCATCACGAAATTAACAATCAATTCATCTCGTTCGTTCAGCTCTGGTGTCATGCTCTATCAATAATAATAGATGGTAAAGTACTTAGCACCATCTAATTATGAATATTTTAGGTTCGTACTTATCAATTGAGCCTTATGAGACGTAGAAAATTTGTGGAAAACGCCCTATGGGCATCTACGCTACCTCTGATGATCAATGCGTGTCCTTCGTCTATCGAGCAAAAAAATGATAAGGCTATTGGCGTTGCCTTACTGGGCCTAGGTAGTTATAGCATAGGTCAACTCGCACCCGCACTTCAATTAACTGATCATTGCTTCTTAGCAGGTTTAGTGACAGGGACTCCGAGCAAATTGCCTGCCCTACAGGAGCAATATGGTATTTCCGATAGTCATGTGTATACCTATGATTCGATGGATGATATCGCCGACAATGATGACATTGATGTGGTATATATAGTGGTGCCTACGGCACTCCATGCCCAATATGCGATACGTGCCGCAGAGTTAGGTAAGCACATCTGGTGTGAGAAACCTATGGCTATGAATACAGCAGAATGCCAGGCGATCATAGATGCCTGCCATAAAAATAAAGTAAAGCTCAGTATAGGCTATCGCATGTTACATGAAGCCAATACTCAGACATTGATCAGTTACCGAGATAGTAAGCCCTATGGCAACATAACCTCTGTATATGCTGCAGCGGGATACCGTGGTGGTGGTGGAACTGGGTGGAGACATCAGAAGGCCATGGGCGGAGGAGCTCTGTATGATATGGGGGTCTATACGGTCAATGGTATCCGGTATGCGACAGGCCTCCAAGCCAAGCGTGTTATCGAAGCACGACATATCATCAGTCGACCAGAATTATTCAAAGAAGTAGATGAGACAACGACATATATGCTCGAGATGGACAATGGTCTGATCGCCAATGGCTGGACCAGTGTCGGGGAGAATGGGAATAGACTTCGTGTTGACTGCGCTGATGGTTGGTATGAGCTCAGCCCTATGCAATCCTACAACGGAGTTGTCGGACAGACAAGTGACGGCACGCTGCTGGATACCTTCGTGCCTAATCAGCAAGCGAGACAGATGGATGACAATGCTCTTGCGATTATCAATGATACTCCGGTATTGGCCCCTGGTAGTGAGGGTATGATTGATATCCATATTATTAATGGCATATTTGAAGCGGCTCGTACTGGTCAATCCGTAGATTTATAATTATGGCAAGTTTTTACGAAAGAAAAATACTCCCACGACTTATACATTGTGTCTGTGGTATAAGCCCTGTAATGAAGCAGCGAGCTAAAGTAGTCCCTCATGCTCAAGGCAATGTACTTGAGATTGGAGTGGGGTCGGGACTCAATCTTCCATATTACAAATCTGACCAAGTCAATCATCTCACGCTCATAGATCCGACTCCTGCATATGGCAAGTTGCTAGAGAGTATGGATCAGACAGATATCTCCACAGAGTTTATCGCTACTAGTGCAGAAGCAATGCCTATGGAAGATAACCAATATGATACCGTTGTGGTGACATTTACATTCTGTACGATACCCAATGTGTCTCAGAGTTTAGAGGAGATCCGCAGAGTCCTCAAGCCTACAGGTAAACTGCTCTTCTCAGAGCACGCACTGGCGCCAGATGAGTCCGTACGAAAGGTTCAAAATCGTGTAAATCCGATCTGGAAGCGCATCGCTGGAGGCTGCCATCTTAATAGAGATATTTCTCAGCTCATCAAGGATGCAGGTTACAATATGGCTAATGAAGAGAGCATGTACTTGCCTGGCTGGAAACCCGCGACCTATAATATATGGGGTATGGCTGCCGTTAGGTAACGCTAGCACAAAAAAAAAGAGCGATAATCTTCAGACCATCGCTCTTATGAGTTTAGTTTAATTACGC
>CAZJTO010000378.1:0-2589 GCA_964548935.1 uncultured Saprospiraceae bacterium | reverse complement strand
AAATCAATCATTCTCAACCTCCTGAGCATGGACTGCAGCAAGAGCCACCATATCAACAATCTCATGTACTGTAGCTCCTAATTGGAGGATGTGAACAGGCTTCTTAAGGCCAATCATAATCGGTCCGATCAGATCCATATCGGCTACCTCAGATAGTAGGTTGTAGGCAATATTTGCCGACGATAGATTTGGGAAAATCAGCGTATTAGCTCGCTTGCCTGCCAACTTGCTAAATGGGTGTAACTCCTCCAAGATATCATTGCCCAAGGCCATATGTGCCTGCATCTCGCCATCCACGACGAGCTCTGGGTAGCGCTCATGTATCAGGGCGGTTGCCTTGCGCATGAGTACTGCGGATTCTTGATTTTGGACCGAGCCAAAGTTGGAGTAGGTGATCAAGCCGATCACAGGATCTACATTAAAGGTTCTATTGACTTCCTGTGCAATTAGCGCTGTCATGTCAGCCAAGTCTTCATGTGTAAGATGGTGATTGATCGTCGTATCTGCTAAGAATAGTGGCCCATTCTTAGTCATTAAGATGTGCATGCCGGCGACTTTCTTGACACCTTGACGCGCTCCTAAGATCTGCAGGGCAGGCCGTACGGTATCTGGATAGTTACGGGTCAAACCGCCAATCATCGCATCTGCATCTCCCATCTCCACCATCATAACCCCGTAGTAGCTGCGCTTGCGCATGAGGTTTCGTGCTTCGGAGAGCGTCATGCCCTTACGTTGGCGCAGCTCATAGAGGTGCGTACTATATTTCTCAAAGGTGTTGCGCTCAGCCTTAGTCCCATATTCAAATGGGCAGATCATTTTCGTATTACCGAGGTCGATGTTGTATTCTTCCATCAGGCCTTTGATCTTATCGATCTTACCCAATAAGATTGGTTCGGCAATGCCTTCTTCGATGACGACCTTGGCCGCCTTGAGCACAGACAGGTTTTCGGCGTCGGCAAAGACTACCTTTTTCTTCTTTTGCTTGGCTTTGGTCTCGATGATCTTGGATATGTTGTTGTCCAGACCGAGGCGCTCTGACAGCTCATATTCATACGCTTCCCAATCCTTGATCGGTAGCTGAGCCAAGCCGCTGTCCATCGCTGCCTTGGCGACGGCTGGTGCTACTTCTGTGATCAGCCTCGGGTCTACAGGCTTAGGGATGATATAGTCCTTGCCAAAGTTGAGATTAACATCACCATAGGCGCTATTGACGAGATCCGGCACGGGCTTCTTGGCAAGATCGGCAAGAGCCTTTACGGCAGCGATCTTCATGGCCTCATTGATCTCCGTGGCGCGGACATCCAGTGCACCCCTAAATATGAAAGGGAACCCCAAGACATTGTTGACCTGATTAGGATAGTCCGATCGACCTGTCGCCATGATCACGTCAGGTCGGGCAGAAGTGGCATCCTCATAGCTGATCTCAGGAGTGGGATTAGCCATAGCAAATATGACCGGATCCTTGGCCATGTTTTTGATCATATCCTTTTTGAGGACATTACCTCTAGATAGTCCGATGAATACATCGGCACCATCCAATGCCTCTTTGAGGGAGGTGCCCATCGGTAGATTGCCATTGGTAAACTCTGGCTTGCGACCATTGAGATTATCTCGATCAGGATGGATCAAGCCCTTACTGTCAAACATAAATATGTTGGACTTCTTAGCACCCAGCGACACATAGAGCAGGTTACATGATATCGCCGAAGCGCCAGCGCCACTCACGACTATTTTTACCTTATCGATTTTTTTGCCGACGATTTCGAGGGCATTCGTCAATGCGGCAGCACTGATGATCGCCGTTCCGTGCTGATCGTCATGCATCACAGGGATGTTGAGTTCTTTTTTGAGTCGCTCCTCAATCTCAAAGCATGCAGGGGCCGAGATGTCCTCTAAGTTGACACCTCCAAAAGTTGGCTCCAATATTTTGACTGTCCGTATAAACTCCTCGACATCTGTAGTGTCCAACTCTAGGTCAAAACAGTCGATGTCGGCATAGATCTTAAACAAGAGGCCCTTGCCTTCCATGACGGGCTTGCCAGCAGCAGCACCGATATCTCCGAGTCCCAACACTGCCGTACCATTGCTGATGACTGCTACCAGATTGCCCTTGGCAGTATATTTATAGACATCATCAGGGTTCTTGGCGATCTCAAGACATGGCTCTGCCACTCCAGGTGAGTACGCAAGCGATAGATCACGTTGATTAGCGGTCTCCTTAGTCGGGATCACTTCTATCTTTCCAGGGCGCCCTTTGGCGTGATACTCTAAGGCTGCCTTTTTATACGAACTCTTACTCATTATCCTCTTGTTTTAAAATCTTCTTTGTGAACCACGAAATAATCTATTATAAAATGTCTGAAAGCTAATTTGGTTTCTATTTATTGGCTGATATGCCAATAGCAGCTGTTAATGTACGGCCTCGCTGATCAATGCAAGAAATTTTCCGGGATCCCAATTGGTCCGATCTGATGTGCAACCCAATCTCACCACCACCATATCCAGCGATGGGATGATGACGACCTGCTGCCCCTCGAACCCCGAGGCGTAGTAGGCATCTTGAGGCACCCCGGGCCAATGGCGAGGAGT
>CAZJTO010000377.1:0-2590 GCA_964548935.1 uncultured Saprospiraceae bacterium | reverse complement strand
TTTGCATCTTTAAATCGCAACTTCAAGCGATTGGTTTGATACGTTTCAAAATTAGAGACCGAGCTCACTTCGAGCCATTTTTTCTGCGCTGCTGAATACACCTCAAAATCATATGTCAGCGCAGACGTAAACCCAAGGTCACCACCACATAAACGCAAAATTCTGAATGGCAGTTCCAACTTGTTCAAAAGACTGCTCACATGGTCCATCATCTGATATAATACTTCATATGATTGATCAGGATGAGTGATCTGTACGATTTCGATCTTGTCAAATTGGTGCAGTCTATTTAGTCCTTTGACATCAGAGCCATACGAGCCTGCTTCTCTTCTGAAGCATGGCGTATGTCCCGTCAACTTGATAGGTAGATCGCCCTCCGATAATATGACGTCCCTATATATATTAGTCACTGGTACTTCAGCTGTAGGGATCAGGTATAAATCATCCTTGGGCATATAGTACATCTGACCTTCTTTGTCCGGAAGTTGACCTGTTGCACGAGCTGTATCTGCATTAACCAATAACGGCGGCATTACCTCCTCATAGCCCGCCTCTGTAGCCTCATTGAGAAAGAAATTGATCAGCGCACGCTGTAACCTTGCCCCCTTACCTCTATAGAGAGGAAAGCCTGATCCCGTAATCTTAGTACCCAACTCAAAATCGATAATGTTGTATTGGCTCGTTAACTCCCAGTGAGGCTTGGCATCTTTATGGAGTACTGGCAGCTCTGTCTCACAGGCCTGGTAGACTTCATTGTCATCTTCAGTTGCACCTGCCGGCACACTCTCGTGTGGAACATTAGGGATCTGTAACAATAAGTCTTCGATAGACCCCACGAGCTCTTTTTGCTTATGCTCGAGAGTCACAGATCTCTCTTTTATCTCTGCAACTTGGCTCTTGCTGGCCTCTGCTTCTTGGGCCTTACCAGATTTATATAGATTCCCGATCTCTTTGGATATGGTTTTTATCTGATTGAGTAAGCCATCAAGCTCGGTCTGAGTTTGCTTCCTCTGATTATCCAGTCCCAATACCTGGTCCAATATTCCAGACCGTTCAGCTGACCATCCCCTCTTTACTAATTGTCGAGCGATATCTTCTTTTTTATCTCGTATGTCATTAATCGTCAGCATCCTAATTTTTTAGATGCGACAAATGTCCAACATTATTTTAAAAAGGCATTTCATTTACGATAAATTAATGTAGTTTTGCGAGCGCAAAGACCTGTGTATTCCTTTCTGCAGCTCTTCCATTATTTAACCAAGTTGGTTTTCTGAGATACACGGAGTCTATAATAATTACACAATTCATATTACAAAGATTTTCCACTTATTATAATATACCACATGTACGACATTCTGCAATTAAATGAAATGCTAGTACCTGAGTTAAAGGACATTGCCGAGAACTTAGGTATGAAATCGTATAAAAGATTGAGCAAAAAAGACTTAATCTACAGGATCTTAGATGAGCAAGCCGTAACCGATAAGGTAATCGAAGCACCTGCCAAGCCTGCCGCTAAAGAAGAACCAAAGCAAGAAAAACAAGAGCGTAAACCAAGAGCTCCTAAAAAAGAGCATGCCCCTAAAGCGCCAAAAGATGAAGCTCCTAGTCAAGAGCAAGAAAAACCTGAGAAAGAAGAGCGCCAGGAGCCGAAAGGAAAACGAGACAATAGAGATAACAACAGAGACAATAATAAGAGGGATAACAACAGAGATAGAAACCAGCGCAACCACTCCAATCAAAAGGATGAGGGAGCTCCTGTAAAAGAAGAGAAGAAGAAGAAAAGATTTGACGTTGAGCTCGAAGGAATAGTCGAAGGTGGTGGAGTACTTGAGATGATGCCTGATGGATATGGATTTTTGAGGTCATCAGATTATAATTATCTGACGTCTCCAGATGATATATATGTGTCCCCATCTCAAGTAAAATTATTTGGACTGAAAACTGGAGATACTGTACTTGGGACAATCAGACCGCCAAAAGAAGGGGAAAAATATTTCGCCTTGCTTAAGGTATCAATGATCAATGGTCTTGAACCAAGCCAGATCAGAGATAGAGTGCCGTTTGATTACCTTACGCCATTATTTCCAGAATCTAAGTTCCAGCTGACCTCGCATCCAGCGGGCAAAGATTATGGCAATCGTATGATCGACCTATTCACTCCGATTGGAAAGGGGCAGAGAGGTCTAATCGTTGCACAACCGAAGACCGGTAAGACATTCTTACTTAAAGATATCGCCAATGCGATTGCGGACAATCACCCTGAGTGCTACCTCATCGTATTGCTCGTGGACGAGCGTCCTGAGGAGGTAACAGATATGAAACGAAGCGTGCGAGCAGAGGTGATCTCATCAACATTTGATGAGCCAGCTTCTAATCACGTAAGAGTGGCTAATATCGCAATCGAAAAAGCTAAGAGACTTGTCGAGTGTAAGCACGACGTAGTAATCCTATTGGATAGTATTACGAGATTGGCAAGAGCCTATAATACTGTAGCCCCGTCAAGTGGTAAAGTATTGTCAGGTGGTGTAGAAGCTAACGCTCTTCAGAAGCCGAAGAAATTCTTTGGTGCTGCCCGTAAGATAGAAAA
>CAZJTO010000376.1:0-2614 GCA_964548935.1 uncultured Saprospiraceae bacterium | reverse complement strand
GATGCCATAGGTGGATTCGATTTATATCAGTCAACATTAAGTGATACAGGCTGGACGGCTCCAGTACCAATTATAGGAGAGATCAACAGCTCTTCCAATGAGGCTTTTCCAGTATTATGGCGTGACAGTATATTGCTATATGCCTCTAACAGGCCTGGAGGCCATGGCGGTCTAGATGTTTATGCGTCAACATGGTCCAAGGGATCTTGGTCTGCTGGAACAAATCTCGGTCAATCGGTAAATAGTAGCGGGGACGATTTTGGTTTAGTCCTCACACATATGCGGTATGGGTACCTCAGCTCCAATCGAGAGGGAGGTGCGGGCAAAGACGATATCTATGAAGTAAGTTTTAGTGAAGATCTATTCTTACCACTAATGACCGCTACAGTTTCAACAGAGTCAACTGAGCGAAATCAGTACACAGCACAGATTAAAGTATCAGGATCCGACGGACAAATTGTATCAGATGCCCGCTTCACTCTTAAGCCCGCTTACAGCGGTGCTGGTGAGACTAATGACACCTTCACTAATAGGAGTGATACTAGCGGTTATGCCTCATTTGTCCTCTCTCCAGATCTAAAGTACTTCGTAGAAGTGGAGCACAGTAATTATGAAAATTACAACCTGCTGATCTACGGCTCAGATCGCATAAAGGAGATGGAGATAGAGTTAACCCCTAAACCCCTGCCTAAAGAAGTCGACACTTCAGTTAGTCTGACACCTCCTGAAGAACCGTCTAAAAGCCCAAAGGCTCCCGATAGTTCATACGTCTTCGACCCGCTCGACTATGACTATAATAGCTCCAGCATCACCACAGAATCCACTGAGCAGCTCAATAGTTTAATACAGTTTCTAAAGGACTACCCCAATGCAACTGTTGACCTATTAGGACATACTGATTCTCGAGGTTTTACCAAATTCAATATGAAACTATCCCTTGAAAGAGCAGAATCGGTTAAGAAAATCATCACGGATAGTGGTGTGAGTGGCAATCGTATAAACACTATTGGCAAGGGAGAAACTGCACTTCGCAACCATTGCTCCAATGGTGTCTACTGCACGGAGTCCGAACATCAGTTTAATCGGAGGACAGAGATTAGAGTGAATTATAAGTAGTTACTCAGATCTTGAACTTCCCATCTTCATAGATCAACTTGTCATCTGCATAAATCCTTCCTCCATCCGACATATCTGAAATCATATCCCAGTGGATGACAGATTTATTTGTACCGCCAGTCTGGATATAGCTCTGCCCTATTGCCATATGAATAGTGCCCCCGATTTTCTCATCAAAGAGGATGTTCTTAGTTGGAGTACTAATGTTATAATTTGTCCCAATAGCAACCTCTCCAAAAAATCTGGCGCCCTCAATCTTCATGATTTCATCTAAAACTTCTTCCCCACGCTCGGCACTATAGGTTATGATCTCACCATCTCTCACTTCAAATCTGATACCGCTAACTTCCTTACCGTTGAATATTGATGGATAATCGAAATACACATGACCATTGACAGAATCTTCTACTGGACCTGAAAACACTTCTCCACTTGGCATATTGACTCTTCCATCAGAGTTAATCCAAGTGCGACCATCGATGCTAAAACTAATATCAGTCTGCGGTCCTACATATCTGACTTGCTTAGACTTATTGAGGTAATCTACATATTGCTGCTGTTGCTTTCTAATCTTCATCCATGATGCAGCTGGGTCATCATCAAATAGATGACACGCAGAAAATACGAACTGCTGATATTCTTCCAATGACATTCCGGCCTCCTGAGCACTCGCCTGTGTCGGATATTGGCAAAGTGTCCGGACCATCGTCCCCTCAGCCGTACGCTGAGAAAAAATCTGATTTAGTTCTCGGCCTGATAGTGCCTTCATAGTCCGTTTCTCCGGATTAATATTATTCTCTTCACGCAGATTGTATGGTGCTCTAATTGTAAGATAAGCATCATAGTGTTCTATGATATGCCTTTGGACCCCTGATACTGCTTGTAGCTGATCGTTATTAGCATGATCAAAATATATCTTGGTCTTGCCCCTGAAAGCAAGGTCGACATGAGGAAATGCGCCGACCTTAATGGCCTCTCTGTATACCTCACGGACCAACTCTTCTGCAAGCACAGTAGATCTTATAAATACCTTCTGACCTGCCTTCAATTCGAGGCAATAATGGACTAAGAGGTGTGCATATCGTTCAATGATGTTCATGTTCTGTTTATTGATACTAATTTGACGTGTAGAATTCTAAAAATGGTGGGTTCGGTATGGATATCTGATTTTGTATTCAGCTTCTATTTCTTCCGTCATAATCTGTCTTAGGTTATCGACATTCTCCTTGGATATGGCAGAAATAAATACAACTCGATAATCCTTATATCGAGCAATCATCTTTGTAGTCATCTCTTGAAGCACCTCTGTCCTACCCTCTTCATCCAAGAGATCGTCGAAATATCGATCTCTATATAGATCTATCTTATTAAATATCAGAATATGGCGCTTCCCCTCTACCTTTAGTGATTGTAATGTTTCTTGGACCGTCGTGATATGATCTTCATATTGTGGATGGGCCATATCTACGACATGCATAAGCACATCACACTCTCTTAC
>CAZJTO010000375.1:0-2626 GCA_964548935.1 uncultured Saprospiraceae bacterium | reverse complement strand
ACTTTGAAGAGGAGTATAAGCTGGAACTCAATGGTGATGAACTCTCGTGGGAGTATGAGTTGAATGATAACGGTTTTGAGCGCTATTGCGAGGGAGTTTTTGTGAGATTTTAGGGTGCTTAATCAATGGTTGAGTCAGTGAATCACAAGATTTTAGCAGATTAATAACTCCATGAATCAAGCACCAACTAGAAAATGCCCGTACATTTGTCGTTTTTGAAAAACTAACGAATGGAGGTCGAGCAGCTCGAAGACATACAGGAAGAAAAGATTGGTAAGAAACTGTATGACTATCAAAAAGAAGATCTGGAACAGATTTTCGAACGATTTGAATCCTGCCCACCAAATTATAAGCTCCTGTACCAATTGCCTACAGGTGGCGGTAAGACCGTTATCTTTTCCGAGATCGCACGGCGGTATATCGAGCAAAAGAAAAAAAAGGTGCTCATCCTGACGCATAGGATCGAGCTCTGCCGACAGACTTCGACGATGCTCGGCGTATTCAATGTCAACAACAAGGTCATCAATAGTCAGGTAAAAGAGTTACCTGATGCCGATCAATATATGGCGTTTGTGGCGATGGTGGAGACCTTGAATAATCGCCTTAATGAAAAGAAAATTGACCTCTCTGAAGTAGGCTTGGTCATTATTGATGAGGCACACCACAATTCATTCAGAAAGCTATTCAAGTTTTTTGAAGAAACCTTCATGTTAGGGGTGACTGCTACACCGCTTAGTTCTAACATCAAGTTGCCGATGAAGGATACCTACGAAGAACTCATCGTAGGGAGTAGTATCAAATCACTCATAGACAAAGGATTTCTATCCAAGGCTACGATATATAGCTACGACGTGGGATTGGGTACCCTGAAGGTGGGTATCAATGGTGACTATACCGTGTCGTCTTCCGAGGAGCTCTATACCAGTGATGACATGCGTAGCAAGCTCCTATATGCTTATGAGCAGAGAGCTAAGGGCAAAAAGACCCTAATCTTTAACAATGGTATCAATACATCCAAGTATGTCTACGAGACTTTCAGAGCCAAAGGGTATGACATCAGGCATCTCGACAATACGCATACTAAGAAAGAGCGTGCCGAGATACTCCAATGGTTTAAGGAGAAGCCCAGTGCCATCCTTTCGAGTGTGAGTATCCTGACTACTGGATTTGATGAGCCCACAATTGAGACTATTGTGATTAACCGAGCGACCAGGTCGTTGACCCTGTATTTTCAGATGATCGGTAGAGGATCTCGTGTGCTTGAGAATAAAAAAGCGTTTGATGTGGTTGATTTGGGGAACAATGCCGCTAGATTTGGACTTTGGGACGCCGAGATAGACTGGCAGAAGATATTTAGAAACCCAATCCTGTTCTTAGAAAGTTTAATAACTGATGACGAGATCGAGCGCCGCTTTAGATATGTCATGCCAGATGAGTTGAGAGCCATGTTTAGCAAGTCTGATGAGGTGTTATTCAATATCAATGCGGCCTACGATGAGGCGGTTAAGAATAGGGATAAATCCTCTGTTGTTATAGATACAGCGCTGGCACAACATGTCAAGATCATCCTTGAAAATACCGATGATCTCATGACTGCCTTGACGATGATCCGATTGCTCAAATATGATATCGAAGATCGCATCCGACGATATTGCTATTGCATCTGCAATAGCACGCGCAACTACAAAGAATGGGCCATCGAGGACTATACTTCACGACTGAAAAAGACCGTGATGAAAGAGTTATAGCTAAGGGTTTACCTGTGATTACTCAGTAGTATTAGGTTTTTCGTATATATATTTAAGCGTTTCTGTACATACGGGTAACAAAATGACGTTACATATAAGTCTAACGACTCCAGTTACTTAAAACTATGCTATGAAACGATCCCTATTATTATTCGCATTGCTCTCTTTCACCATGTGCCTCTCAGGTCAGATCATGATTAGAGGCGGATTGAACTACTCTAATATCTCCATTGACTCTAACACTGATGATGTTGTGTTTAATAGTAAGCCAGGTTTTCATCTTGGTCTCAACACGAATATCCCTGTTGGCAAACTTTGGAGCCTCCGGCCTGCGGCACTATATCATCTCAAAGGAGCAATCTCTGACGATGCAGGAGCAACTGAAGACACTGACTTAAGCTATATAGAAGTGCCGGTCAATTTGGGCTTAAATATTGGGCCATTAGTAATAGAAGGTGGGCCATATTTTGGCTATTTGCTCAATACCTCTTCGGGTATTTTAAATCCCGAGAGTTTGAATAATACAGATTGGGGCGCAAATTTTGGAGTCGTTCTGGAGTTGGAAAAATTGGGTATCGGGATCAATTACAGCAATAGTCTTGTAGATATCGCTGCAACGGATATATTTGGAACCGCAACAGATCTCACTAATGGAAATCTTGCGCTATTTCTATATTATAGACTCTAAAATTAAGCAGATAAGACGCTAAATGTGCTAATCAGCACATACAAGATAGCTGCGACCTTGGCGATTTCTATCACAATTGATAGGGTCTTGCTTTCTTCGATGAGATCTTGATATGTCTGTACAATGTGTTGCATGATTACTCTATAGACACAGTTACTAAGCCTATGCCCTTTAACTCTATAGTAGAATT
>CAZJTO010000374.1:0-2628 GCA_964548935.1 uncultured Saprospiraceae bacterium | reverse complement strand
TACTCCCACGAGAGTTCATCACCATTGAGTTCCAGCTTATACTCCTCTTCAAAGTCGTCACGACCAACACTGCTGCGCTGCAAGAACTCGACATCACAGCCCTCCTCAAAAAAATATGTACTAAAGTAATCTCCAATGATGACCGTCGTGGCCCCATCGACATCCAGAAATACATCTACAATCACACCATCAGTGATGCTATCATCACAATAGACCGTGCCAATATAGCTCCCCTGCCAGTCTCTGTAATCACAATCTTGAGAGCAGGAAAAGAATAAAAGGGCAATGCTCCATAGTGAGAAGAAAGTAAAAATGCGATTCATAGTATTTAGATTTTGATGTACTCCAAAGACTGCAACCACAGCTCAAGGCTGTCTAAGGAAACGTTAAAATCAGAGTAGTGAGTAGTAGCTAGTATCGAGTAGCGAGTGATGGCCTTGAAGAAATACCAATTATACAGTTGCCCGTTTTAAGATTGCAGATAGCACCGATGCGGTGGCGATAACCACGACGCACCCAATCAGGTTGAGCCATAGATAGGCTATGTCTACCGTCCCTTGACGATCAAGGATAAAGATCGTGACCACCATGATTTCGCCTATAACAGCTGCGGCTAGGGTGGCGTTTGATTGGATTTTTTTAAAAAAGAAGGCGATTATAAAAATGCCGAGAATGGTGCCGTAGAATAACGATCCGATGATATTGACAAACTCGATCAAGTTGTCAAATAGCGAGGCAAAACCAGCAAATAGCAAGGCCGCTGCTCCCCAGATGAGTGTGAACAGCTTTGTCGCATGGAGGTAGTGACGATCCGAGCGACTACTGCCCAGTGAGCGCTTATAAAAATCTACAGTCGTACAAGATGCCAACGCATTGAGTTCTGAGGCCGTCGATGACATCGCAGCACTGAAGATAACTGCCAGTAGCAATCCGATTAATCCGATCGGCAGATGCTGCATCACAAAGGTGATGAAGATATAGTCACTATCATCCGTATCTATCTTAGTAACGGACTGATCTTCTTGTTCTATGCGTGAGAGCAGGTCATCTACTCGGCTACGGATAGTCTTATCCTGAGTATCTAAGGCAATTAATTCTCCTTGTACCGCAGTGGCTTGAGCATCGTCATCTGCCTCAAGAGCTGACAGTAAGCTCCTAATCGCAGATTGTTTCTGGACGTAGACACGATCGTAATCCGCCTGGTGCTGGTCATATTGATCTTGATATGCTGAGCTGGCGCTGATGCGCTCCACATTGGATGGATTGAAATGTATGGGCGGTTTTTCAAACTGATAAAACATGAAGACCATCATGCCAACGAATAGTACGAACAATTGCATCGGCACCTTGAAGATGCCGTTGAACAGCAGTCCAAGCCTGCTTTCTGTGAGAGACTTGCCTGACAGGTAGCGTGAAACTTGACTCTGATCGGTGCCAAAGTAACTTAGGAACAAAAATGTACCACCAAAGATGGCGGTCCAAATATTGTAGCGATCGTGCGGATCAAACTTGAGATCGACGATCTCCAGTTTACCCATCTTGCCGGCTACAGTCACGGCATCGGCAACGGAGATGTCCGGAGGAAACTTAGACACCAGCACGAAAAAAGCAGCAACCAATCCACCCAGGATGATGATCATCTGCTGTTTCTGTGTCTGACTCACCGCCGTAGTCCCGCCAAACATCGTATAGACAATCACCACAACACCTAAGAACAAGATGGTCGTCCATAGAGACCAGCCCATGATCACAGACAGTATGATGGCAGGAGCGTATATCGTTATCCCCGCCGCAAGTCCACGGCCTAACAAAAACAAAAATGCAGTCAGCATCCTAACTCGCACATCAAACCGCTGCTCCAGAAACTCATAGGCTGTATAGAC
Source organism: uncultured Saprospiraceae bacterium (assembly GCA_964548935.1). Classification (GTDB taxonomy): domain Bacteria; phylum Bacteroidota; class Bacteroidia; order Chitinophagales; family Saprospiraceae; genus GYS-P2D. The sequence continues at coordinate 745 of CAZJTO010000374.1, read as the reverse complement.
CCGAAGCCTATAATATATGGGCAGTACAAAGACACATAGCAACACCATAGCAATGGGCAGGCCAAAATAAAACTGCGCAAATCCCATCCCATCATCAAATGCCTGACCAGGCGTACTAAGAAAGGTAATCGCACTGGCCTGTGTTGCCATGATCGAGAGACCTATAGTATACCACTTGAGCTCACGATCGCCAAGGATAAAGCTCTCGGTACTATTCACGGATCTAGTCTTCCACAGGCCATAGGCAACTATGAAAGTCAGTGTACACAGCATGACAACCCAATCAATCGTACTCATCAATCAAGGCATATGGTTATAAAATCAATCCATACATTATTCATGCGCACTAATGATGTCATAGCTCAATTATTTATAGGCCACAGTCACCAAATAAAACCCGACTATGAGGCCTATATGTAAAATCAAGACAAGCGCATAAAGTCTATACCATGTAGTCATGATCGGAGGAGGTCCGTCGATTTCGGATTCATGTTTATTCTGTTTTACCATCCTTGGGTATTAAGGTAAGAGCTAACTAAGGACTATCCTAACATATTAGGCTTTACAAATCCAATCAGTTGCCTACTCCATAATATCTACACAATAGGGAAACAGAAAATGGGTTAACTCTAGTCCCAAATCGACTCTATAATGGTGATTCCAATTTACCAAGGAAGTTTTCTAACTCTCGATTGTTCTTAAGGATGAAAACGTTCTTCTCGTCCTGGACCGCTCTAACCTTACT
>CAZJTO010000373.1:0-2635 GCA_964548935.1 uncultured Saprospiraceae bacterium | reverse complement strand
TCACTGCCGAGAAGATGAACAAGCTCGGTATCAATACAGGCCTGGATCTGAAGTCAAAAGATCGCCATTTTCTCATTACGCACTTTGGGAAGTCTGGCTCGTACTTTTATGATATCGCAAGGGGAATCGATCATCGTCCAGTCATATCACATCGTGAACGCAAGTCTCTTGCAGTTGAAAGAACACTAGAAGAAAATCTAAGTGACAAGACTGACATCATCCAAACCTGTGAACTTATCATAGATAAACTCGTAGCTCGACTTGATAAACATCAGTCCTATGGGCGAACACTCACCTTAAAGATCAAGAGAGCAGACTTCACCATTATTAATAGAAGCAAGTCTATAAAGTCATCCTATGACACTCGGGATATGATCCAATCTGAAACGATGAAGCTGATTGAGGAACACTTTGACACCTTTGGAGAAATACGCTTGATAGGATTATCGATCAGCAATTTCGTATCGCAAGAGGATCTTATTGAAGACGCTCAGCTAAAACTCGATTTTGAACACCTAGAATGAGAAGGCTTATGACCATAGTCGCAGCAGTAATAGTCTTTATTGTAGCCTTCTACATATACACCAGAAACCTTTATGAGCCTATCATGAAGAGAGCTACTGGCAAGCGCACTGTAGCAAGTGTCATTCAAGACATAGAGCCAGATGCTTTTGAGCGGCTTAAGGCCGTCCTTAATGCGGCTGGTTATAAGGATAGTTATCCTGACAAGATCATGATGTATGCTTTCAAGGAGGAACGCATACTTCAGGTCTACGCTATTAACGGTAGCTCTTCTAAGTTGCTAAAAGAATATTCTTTTACCGCCTATAGCGGAGCTCTCGGACCCAAACTCAAAGAAGGAGACCAACAGATACCCGAGGGAATCTATCTATTAGAATACTTAAATCCTAACAGCGCCTATCATCTCTCTATTAAGGTGAACTACCCTAATGAATATGATAAATCTAAGACCGATTTCTCTACCATAAAAGATATGGGAGGAGACATATTTATACACGGCAAGGCGTCGACAGTCGGATGTATCCCTATAGGAGACCAAGCTATTGAAGAGGTATTCCTGCTGACTGAAAAGGCCATGGGTAATCCCATAAAAATTGTCATTAGTCCGCGAGACTTTCGTGCGAATCCAAACTATCCGTCAATCGACAATATCAGCTGGACTGAAGAACTCTATGATATGATTACAGCTGAATTGGTCAACGGTGGACATTCAGATTAATATGAGAATGGTATATAATGTACCTAAGACTACCCCAGTCTATTGATGGTATTGCGCCCGAGTTGGTACATGTGTACTTCATCAGGCCCATCAGCAATTCGGATGATCCGTGCCCAAGACAACATGTGATATAGTGGTAAGTCATTGCTGACACCCATACCACCATGAACTTGTATCGATCTATCTATTACCGTTTGGGCCATGTTAGGAGCTACGATTTTGATCATAGCAATCAGATCTGCCGCTCCTTTTGTACCATATTTATCCATCTTATCAGCAGCCTCAAGAGTCAACAATCTTGCCTGCTGTATTTCGCAGATACTCTTGGCAACATCCTGACGTACACTGCTGAAGTTTTTGATAGGTCTGCCAAATGCAACACGTTCTTGTGAGCGCTTACACATCAGCTCCATAGCACGCTGAGACATTCCGATCAGCCTCATGCAGTGGTGTATCCTCCCAGGTCCCAATCGCCCTTGAGCGATTTCAAACCCTCTACCCTCACCTACTAATATGTTCTCCTTGGGCACTCGTACATTATTCAACTTGATCTCAGCATGACCACCAGGACTATCCTGAGTACCCATTGCATATAATCCCCTGACGATTTCTACACCTGGCGTGTCTTTTTCTACTAATATCATGCTCTGCTGGCGATGGCGATCAGCCTCTTTATCGGTTTTACCCATCACGATCATCACCTTACATCTCGGATCCATAGCTCCAGATGACCACCACTTGCGACCATTAATCACATATTCATCTCCATCAGCAACAATCGAAGTTTCGATATTGGTAGCATCACTGGATGCGACATCAGGCTCTGTCATCAGAAACGCCGATCTGATCTCGCCATTCATCAGCGGAGTGAGGTATTTGTCTTGCTGTGCTTTCGAACCATACTTGGCAAGCACTTCCATGTTACCTGTATCGGGAGCAGAGCAGTTAAACACCTCGGAGCTCCACAGCACCCGACCCATCATCTCTGCTAATGGTGCATACTCCAAATTGCTCAGACCAGGGCTAAAATCACCATAGTCCTCAGGCAAGAATAGATTCCACAGACCAGCTTTCTTTGCTTTCTTCTTTAGGGCGTCCATACCTGGCCACGGCTTCCATAAATTATTTTGATCTCCAACCCACTTCTCATACTCATGTTCCACAGGATAGATGTGATCATCCATAAACTGGCCTAACTTCGCCTGTAACTCCTTTACTTTATCACTGTAATCAAAATTCATATCTATAATTGTGTTGCCTATTATTAACTCAAAGTACTCTAAGTTCTACAGCTCTTATGCTCGACATTACTAAAATATTTGGCAAGACTACTCTTAGAGTATTAAGATGTCAAGATATTCTCTCGATCCTGTCTTAATTGGTTGATTTGAGCTT
>CAZJTO010000372.1:0-2641 GCA_964548935.1 uncultured Saprospiraceae bacterium | reverse complement strand
CTTAGGCATTATATCGCTCGATATATTCCCTAATTGGACGATAGAGTTCTTCGACTCCATCAATTAGCGGCGCCACTACTGGTATTTCAAGTTCTCTTTCCATGACAATCATAGTGTTGCGAAGCTCTTCACGCTTTAGCTTATTGCCATGAGATATGGTGATGGCGATGACTTCTGCACCATATTGATTGATCAACATGACTTCGTTTCGTGTAGATGGAATTAATATTTTGAGATCCTCATAACCTTCAAAATAGATGCGCTCAGGACTTACTTGTAATATGACTCCCTTAGCGTTACCTGATAGCAAAAACTCACTGCCACCAGGTCCTGAAGGATTCCTCAATGATGACTGACCTTCTATAAGAATGAGTTCAGGTTTCTCTTGATCGTAGCAGTTGACAATGGACTTTTCTATTTCTCCAGAAATAAAGTCATTAAGCGTCGAGTCAAAAATAAATCCGTGCTTATACCCCTGTAACCATCCAGTCTGGCCGGTGTAGATCATTTCTGTTTTGAGCTGACGTTCATTGCACATCGTATGAAGCATGCCCGTAGTAGTCCTCTTCCCGATCGCACAGTCAACTCCGAGAACTGCGATAATCGGACAGCCCACTTTATAGATATCACCCTGCCAAAAATGCAAATCTGCAATAGCCTTAGGTCGACGGATATCGATGAGCTCTACCCCTTGTTCTTGAGCCAAGACCGGAAACTCCGGCATGTCATTGATATAGTCATGTAGCCCATTAATAATATTACAACCATTGGTGATTGCTTCCTTTAGCTCAGGCTTAAATGATTCAGGCATCAATCCACCATGTGTGGCTACTCCGATGACAAGATGTTTTACGCCATCTGTGGCTTTAATTGCTTCAGTTACGGATGCATATATAGGGATGTTATTGTCCTTGCCTTCCATGACTGTACCGGCATCCTGTCCTGCAAACTTGTGATCAACAACACCAACTATATCATATTTAGAGGTGTATCTCAACAAGCCATGGCAGGTTTTCGCATTGACTGTATCCAAGTATCCGTGAGTCAATACAATCGCTTTCTCTGTGACCATAATGTTATATAAGTTCTACGCTCAAACCATCATTGGTTAAATCAGGGTACAAAATACCATCCTTGATGTAAAATCCACCTCTTGCGATATCCTTTGATAAATCAAAACTTCCATCAAGATCGATGTATCGAGTCTGTGGACAGGAATAGGCAGTATTAAGAGCTGCGGCAATACTAACGCAACTCTCATCCATACATCCCCACATCAAGTGAATTTGATTTAATAAGGCCACATCAGCTATTCTAATCGCTTCAGTGATACCTCCACTTTTCATCAATTTAATATTGAATATTCCGTATGGTAGTGGACGAATCGACAACTTGGCCGCATCCGACATTTTTTGGCAATCCTCATCAGCACAACACATAGATCGCACCACAGTATCTAAATATCTCATCAACTCATAATCACCTTTGGGAAAGGGTTGTTCAAAAAATTCAACTGGCTGATCTTGAGTTGCCAAAATGAAAGATTTGAGTTGATGAGTGGCAAACCCCTGATTAGCGTCAACACGGATGACTATATCACTAGGGGTTGCCTCTCTGAGTTTTAGATATTTTTCGAGATCTGATTCATAATCAGAACCTATCTTTAGTTTGATCGCTTTAAATCCTCGCTCGATATATTCTCGACCTTCTGCAAGGGTTTCATCCAGTGATTTGATCCCAATGGTAATGGAGGTTGTCAATGGTTTTACATTTACTCCCAGATAGCTCGAGATATGAACTCCTATATGTCGGCAAAACAAATCGTGGAGGGCCATATCAACAGCAGCTAGTAGAGCCGGGCTCTTAGCAAACTGCTGTGATGCTTTCAAGATTAAGTGCTTAAAGGACCTAATATCTTGCTGAAGGAGTAGTCCTGAGATTTCATCTTCTCGATGTGAACTGTCTGCTGGGATGATCTCACCAGTAACATGTTCTGAAGGACTTCCAGTACCAATACCAACATGCTTATCTGTCTCAATAACTAACACATAATTCTGAACTGCTTCATGCTTGACATATGCCACCTCGTAAGGTCGGGTAAGGTCGAAGTCCTCTATGTGTAATGATATTTTGTTAATCTTCATTTGCCTGATCGTCTGAGTTCCTAAAGTAAGGAAAGTAGTAATACTTTGGTTATCAGGGGTGAAGTGGATAGAAATAGAAAAGGAGATCATTGCTGATCTCCTTTAGTTCTTTTAGTAACGTCTTCCGCCGCCGCCGTAGCCGCCACCACCGCCACGGTTTCCACCGCCGCCGTAACCGCCACCACCGCCACGGTTTCCACCGCCTCGGTTAAATCCGCCACGTCCACCACCTCCTCCAGGAGGATTAGCTTTTTTGACAACAATCGTACGTCCGTCTAACTCTGAGTCATTAAGCTCATCGATAGCACTTTGGCCTTCTTCTTCGTTAGGCATTTCTACGAAGCCGAAACCTTTTGATCGTCCTGTTTCACGATCCATAATAACTTTAGCAGAATCTACATCTCCATACTGTTCGAATAAAGATTGTAGTTCTTCGCCAGTCGTCCCGTAGGATAACTTTGCAACAAAAATGTTCATTAAATAAAAATTAAGTAAAA
>CAZJTO010000371.1:0-2641 GCA_964548935.1 uncultured Saprospiraceae bacterium | reverse complement strand
GCCGTGTTAGCATCCGTCAATGGGTCTTCTGTTGCGTAAGACATGAATACCAAGAATGAGAAAATCGCAGCACCAGCGACAGAGTATCCTAACATTATCTTATTCATTATACACTTTTCTTATTTGATCAATATACTACCTATAATATCATCTTATGATTTGATTAGCGTATCCGCTTATATATAGGTACTGTAGAGCAAGGTTCACCATACATCAAGCTCTTAACATATGGTTTGAGCAATGTCGTAATCTTGGCGTAGGCCCCTGGAGGTACAGGCTTGTTGCTGCAACCTTTGATTACGACGAGGCCGTCTTGGTATTGAGATAGATCCAGATCATCGAGAGTCTGATCATAGTAGTTCACTAAATATTGCTCAAGTGTACCCGTATAGATCGTATTAGCGATCTGTCCTGCGTAACTCGATACTAACATGTATGCCCATACTGGGATGATGGCGTCAGTACTACAATGAACACACAATATGTTGTCTTCATATTGGCCCCAATCATGCTCCTTAAGAGCAGTTCTAAAATCTTTTTCTTTGAGGATGAGCCCTTGGAAGAGATAATCCTTAAGATCAAAATTCACTATTTCTTTAGCCGGATATAGCTCCTCTAAGTTGATAGTCTTTAGTTTGCTGTTGGCAACCTTATTTACCAGTATGTCGTCCATAATACTATTCTGCTATTGAGGCTTCTGTACCTATCGCATTCTCAACAGGTTCAAATTCTTTAAGTTTTGGCAACTCTGTCGTATCCTTTATCCCAAAATGGTTGAGAAACTTGACTGTAGTACCGTATAGCAATGGTCGCCCCGGCCCTTCATGACGACCCGTGATTTCGACTAACTCTTTTTCTAAGAGCTTTTGTACCGTATAATCACACCCTACACCTCTTATTGATTCCATCCCAGATTTAGTGATCGGTTGTTTATAAGCTATAATAGCCAATGTCTCAAGTGCCGCTTTTGAAAGTTTTTTTCGTTCATTTTGTCGCAAGTAATCACCAATTATCTTGTGATACTGTGGTTTACTCATGAACATATATCCTCCTGCGATGGGCATTAACTGCATGGCGAAGGCTTCATTCTGATACTTTGTTGTTATCAGTTCTATATAGCTTTCTATATCTTCTTTAGATATTTTGACCTCAAATGTAACCTTGATTGCATCCGTGATATCCTTGATTGAGAGGGCCTGTTGAGAAGCGAATATGAGTGCCTCTATATATTGTTCAAGTTGATCTAGATGATTCATAAGATTTAAAACAACAAAAGTAGCAGATCAATTGTAAAGAGTCCTTATTAGAATATTTCGAAATTAGGCCATGGCGATTAGATTCTTAAACCAGCTCATCATACCTGGAGGTTCAATGCTGGTCGATTCACTCTCAAAGTCATAGGTGAATTCTCCATTATTTTCGACGAGATTTAGCTTAACCAACAGTTCATTTACCATAAGAGAATATGTTTTGGTTTTATGAACCATAAAATCAATGATTACCACCTTCTGATTTAGATAAATCATTACGTGCCCAGAATCTTCACCGTGATATAATCCCAAAGTCTGTGTACCTTGATGAGGATCATAAAATGTCCATCTCCATTGACTCATTTGCTCTCTATTGGTTATAACCGATTGAAAATTAACAAATTGTGACCAATGACACAAGAAGAATTAAAAATACTTAAGCGCGATATCAAGCGTATGATAACTACTTTACAAAGTGAACTGAAATCACTCGAGGCAAGTGCTCAGCCCATAAGCCCTGAGAACTCCATAGGTCGAATCAGCAGAATGGATGCGATAAACAATAAAGGAGTGCTCGATGCGAGTATTCGAAATAGAAAGAAAAAACTATCAAAGCTCCAGTTGGCTTTATCCAAAGTCGATAGTGCTGGATTTGGCAATTGTGTCAATTGTAAGAATCCTATAAATCCAAAGCGCCTAATGCTATTGCCAGAGAGCAATAGATGTATCAGATGTGCTTAGGCCCTGCTATAGTTGACTTCTTAGTATGTTTAACTTGACTTGGTACTTAGAAAATAGAGAAAGGGAGGCAAAAAAAAACAGGGCACTTCCCAGTGCCCTGCATAACCCCAAAAAACCAATTGAAAACAATCTATCTTAAAAGCCCTTCGGCTAATTTTTATTTTATTACTAATATATGTCCTTATGACGAATGAAACATGGATAAGCCACATTTCTGCCTCTAAAATAAATAAAAAAAATTAAACTCGACGTTCAACAATTGCTCTACATGGCAAAAACAAAAACATTACATATCTGTACCAACTGCCAAGCTAAGTACGTTCGCTGGGAAGGCAAATGTGCAAATTGCGGTGAGTGGAATACGATTGTCAAAAAAGAAATCACCAGTTCCTCTAGCTCAAAAAGATCCAATTCTGAGTTTGAGCGCGACTCAATACCCCGTCCTATAAATCAAATTTCTGCCCCTCAGATAGCGAGGTTTGACACCCCATTTGATAGTGAGCTGAGTCGGGTATTAGGGGGAGGTATTGTTCCTGGAGCTATTATGTTAATAGGAGGGCAGCCTGGCATCGGAAAGTCAACACTGATGTTACAGCTCGCCTGTGAGCTAAAACATAAGATACTATATGTCTCCGGAGAGGAAAGCCCTT
>CAZJTO010000370.1:0-2647 GCA_964548935.1 uncultured Saprospiraceae bacterium | reverse complement strand
GAGCGAAAAAGGGACTGGAACCACATTCTTCATCAACATACCTAAGCAGCGTGGCTAAGATATTATACGTAGAAGACGAGCCATTCTTGGCTAAGATCGTCAAGGAAACCCTTGAGTCCAACAGTTATGAGGTAACCCTGATCTCGGATGGTTCCGCAGCTTCTCGCGCATTTGTAAATGACGCCTATGACATCTGCATACTGGATGTAATGCTCCCGTCTAAGAACGGTTATGACATCGCCAAAGACATCAGGCAATCCGACAGCAACATCCCAATCCTCTTCTTAACTGCCAAAGATCAGACCGCCGACGTCTTGACGGGCTTCAGTGTGGGTGGCAATGACTATATCAAAAAGCCCTTTAGCATGGAAGAGCTCATTGTCAGGATCGAGAACCTTTGCAATCTCGCTCAGCTCAAATCATCCAAGGGCATCGAAGAAATCCAGATCGGAAGCCAGTTTCGCTTCTACCCTACTAAGCTGTCACTTACCAGCCCGCACAGCACTAAAGATCTCTCGCATCGAGAAAGCCAGATCATCCAACTGCTCTGTGACCATATGAATGATATCACCAATCGCAAGGAGATCCTCATGACCGTCTGGGGTGACGACAGCTTCTATAACTCGCGAAACCTCGACGTATACATCTCCAAGATCCGTGGATACTTCAAGGAAGACCGAGGCATCGAAATCAAAACGCTCAAAGGTGTAGGATACCAGTTTATCATTGCACGCTAATCCAATCGGCTGATCGTCCTTAGTCTGACCATCGCATGTAGATGTCTATTATAGAGCGATCAAATCATACTTTCCTCGTACCTTAGCACTGCATGAAAATGACACAATATAGCATCACTCGTCATGGCCTATTTCGTAAGACTTATAAGGTGTGGCATGGCAAGCAACAGGTATATCATATCCATAGCAGTCTAATGCTCAAGAGTATGACCCTATATGATATAGAAGATCGTGAAGTACTACACATCAAGCGTACTTGGAGCTTTATGACTAAGAAGTTTGATCTGATTATCAATGGTGATGTAAGGGCTGAGTTTACCTCCAATAATTCCTTTAAGACCGGATTGGATATAGGCACTGTTGCAGGTCTGTACTTTGTAGAGGGGAACTTCTGGGGTAACGACTATACCATCGAAAATGAAAAAGAACCCATCGCTAAGGTCGCCCGCAACACCATGAGTAAGACCCGATATGGCATCGCTATCAAGCCTGACAATGACAATGAATTTATCCTGGGTATAGTGATGGTTATTGAGTTGCTGACAAGGATTAAGCAAGCCGAATCTAGCTAGATATTGGAAGGATTCATCCCTCTTTTAGTTCTTGGTCAAACTCATGAAAATCTCAGATAAAGTGAACCTCTAAATAGAAAAAGTCTCATAGCCTAGCAATCTTTGTATTGGCAACTCTGCATATCACTCAGATCTGATCTTACGGTTTTTTTTGCTGGCCATATGAAGTGCAGGACGACTTATCAACTCAAATAGCCTGTTAGATATCATCGGACGAAGGACAGCTTCCCTAATAACTCCGAACTGATATATTTAGATCCAAATCCGCAGGCGACCGGTCATCGGTATGAACCAGGTGATCAAACAAGTGATGCAAGTTATTTCCTGCTTCAAATTCGAGCCAATTACAACATAAATCAGCACTCAATTCTTTAATAAGATATGAGCAGTAACATAGACTACAGCACAATCATTCAGGACATCTACCAAAGGGTACAGAGCGAAGAGAACACCGGTCAAGTCGCCAGCTATATCCCTGAACTATCCAAGATAGATTCCAATCAATTTGGCGTCTGTCTGAAGACTGTCGAGTATGACGTATTTGGTGTGGGCGATTGGCAGACTAAGTTTTCGATTCAAAGTATCTCGAAGGTTCTTGCCCTAAGCTTTGCGTATAAGCTGGTCGGGGATCAGATGTGGGAACGAGTGGGTGTAGAACCTTCTGGAAATCCATTCAACTCATTAACCCAGCTAGAAACTGACAACGGTATTCCTCGGAATCCATTGATCAATGCAGGGGCTATGGTGGTCTGTGATATATTGCTCAGCCATACCAGCGATGCCTGTACCGACTTCTTGCAGTTTATCAGAGATATCTGTCAGAATAACAAGGTCGACTATTCTCAATCAATCGCTAACTCTGAGAAGCTATGCGGACATCGCAATACGGCCCTTTGCAATTTCATCAAGTCTTTTGGCAACATTAAGAACGATCCTAATCAGGTGTTGAACTTCTATTTTCACATGTGTTCTATCGAGATGACTTGTCAAGAACTGGTGAACACCTTCATGTTTTTAGTTACTGATGAGTTCAAAACACCCTCTGGCCTCCAAGTGTTGGATACGATGCAGGCTAAGCGCATCAATGCCATTATGCAGACCTGTGGCTTCTATGATGAATCGGGAGAATTTGCCTTTAAAGTTGGTTTGCCCGGCAAGAGTGGTGTTGGCGGTGGGATCATAGCCATCCATCCAGACAAGTATGCTATAGCCGTGTGGAGTCCAAAATTAAATCCAAAAGGAAACTCTAGTAGAGGAATGAAGTTTTTGGAATCATTTACGACTGAGACGCAATTATCTATATTTTAGACTATCCGAACCCAAAGAGTATTTAGCATT
>CAZJTO010000369.1:0-2654 GCA_964548935.1 uncultured Saprospiraceae bacterium | reverse complement strand
CTGCTCTTTTGGATTTGAGCTCATAATCATTAACAGTACCATCAGTATGGACGATGGAAACCTTGTTTGTATTGTGTTTGAATCCAGCTCCCTTGTCCTTTAGGCTATTCAGTACAATAAGATCGAGATTCTTCTTTTTAATTTTTTTATGGGCAGCATCGATACCAGCCGTGGTCTCAAGAGCGAAGCCAATGGTCTTTTGGTGCGACTTCATCTGACCACATTTAAACGCTATATCTTGAGTTCTCTCAAGTTCTACGGTAAAGGTATCAGATGATTTTTTAATTTTCTCTTTGGCTTTGGCTTTTGGCTTGTAATCAGCCACAGCCGCACAAAATATGGCGACATCACAGGTCTTAAAGCGCTCGATAGTAGCATCGTACATGTCTTGAGCTGATACGACAGGCGTAACCGTAATATTAGGATGATCCACTGACAACGACGTAGGGCCTAAGACTAGCTGAACCTTGGCGCCTCTGTCGACACATTCTTGAGCGAGTTCTATGCCCATGCGACCAGTGCTGTGGTTACCAATAAACCGAACTGGATCAAATGCCTCTTGCGTCGGCCCAGCGGTGATTAATACTAATTGATCTTTTAGATCATCAGTAACATTGAGTGATTCCGTGAGGTAACTCACGATATCGGCAGGTTCCGCCATCCGACCTGCACCTGACAAACCACTTGCCAGCTCACCTACACCGACTGGGATGATATGGTTGCCAAAGGAACTTAAGCTTTTCAGATTTTGGATGGTTGACCCGTGCTTCCACATATCAAGATCCATTGCAGGAGCAATATATACGGGACATTTGGCACTCAGATAAGTCGCAACGAGCATATTATCAGCAATGCCATGAGCCATCTTGGCAAGAGTCGTTGCTGTTGCCGGTGCTACTAAAAATGCATCTGCCCATAACCCTAGGTCTACATGATTACTCCATGCATCCTCTTTTATGAAATCTATATAGACATCGTTCTTACTAAGTGTAGAAAAAGTTAAGGCCGACACAAACTTAGTTGCTGTTGGAGTCATGATCACCTTGACCTTAAATCCAGCTTTGATAAGTAATCGAGTAAGTACAACGGCTTTATACGCGGCAATACTGCCGCTTACCCCGACTACGATCTTTTTACTCACAGATCGACTGGGTTAGTAGTTTTGCTCTTCACGCTCTTGCTTATACTCGTGTTCGAGTCTTAAGTCAAGAAATTCGGTGGTAGCGATCACAGTTGGGTTAGGAAGCTTTTCGTAGAATTTAGAGATTTCTATCTGCTCTTTATTTTCTTGAATTTCTTCTATAGTATCCGTAGTCACAGCAAACTCTTCAAGCTTACCATGCAGTTCTGTCTTAATAGCCGAATTAAGTTCAAGTGCACGTCGACTGATAATGTTGATGGTCTCGTAGATATTGGCACTCATGCTGCTCATCTCACCGAGATTACGTGCTTTTAGATTGGGATCTATACCTTGTACTTGCGTTTTAATATCAGCCATTTTCTAATCTATTTATTGCCTCTTGGCATTTATTTCTAAATTCATGAACTTCTGGTAAAAAACCAGAATCAGGATATTTCTTTTCAAACAGGTTACAATTAGTTGCACCTGCTTTAAATCTTTCGAGTTGTCGGCTATAGATACTACGTGTAGCCCACTCAAAGTATGCTTTAGCGATCAAATATTGTGCCTCTTCGGTATATCCCGATCCAGGATAGTCCTTCAACATGTTTTCTAAGCTTTGGACCGCTGAGTTGTAATTTTTAAGATTATAATAGAGCTTGCCTGCCTCAAACGCTTTCTGTTCTTGTTTCTCCCTTAATTCATCAACGTAAACATTTACTTCTGGAACCCGCTCACTTTCGGGAAATGTATTGGCAAAGAGTTGAAAGGCGTCGATCGCTGCGGTAGAATTCGTTTGATCTAATTTAAATCTAGGCGCTTGATAGTATTCAGACAGTGCCGATAGATACATGGCCTCCTCTCGATGTGGAGAAGTTGTATAAGTATTAGCAAAAGTTTTGAAGTAGTGTGAACTCAAGACATAGTTGCCGTTTTTGAAATGAGTATCGGCAAATTTATAATTAAGATCTTCGGCTTGTATTTTTCCTCTATATGCAGGAATGACAAGCTCGTAGAGCAAGATCGCCTTGTTGTAATCGCCACCGGCTGCAAGAGTATCTGCCGCGGCAAAAATGAGCGCTGGATCATTACTCGTACGTGCACGCTCGAACTCGCTCTTGCAACTGGCAAGGCAAAATGCGAAAAGTGATATGTAAAGGATCCATTTCATCATGGTCCGCAAAAGTAGCCTTTTCCAATTCTATTATCAATTATATTTTTCTTAATAAAAAAGAGAAGTGTTAAGACGACAGTTGCAATTCCACTTAGAGCTTGATCAGCCCAAATCGAGCGATGTCATCGGCGATTTTTCTATCATTTGATAGGCGGGGAACTTTGTTCTGCCCTCCAAGTTTGCCCCGTTGCTTCATTAAGGACCTGAATGCATCACGTTTGAGTGGTCTGATGACCAGAGGGTCAAGGATTGCACCAGTAATCAGATCATCATAGTATATATTTTGTTTGCATAGAGCCTGATTTACTCGAGCTGCCAGTTTGTCGAGGTCTTTGGGAAATTGATCGAACTCAATAAACC
>CAZJTO010000368.1:0-2672 GCA_964548935.1 uncultured Saprospiraceae bacterium | reverse complement strand
CTTTCGACAAGTTTATCAGCGAGTGTTGTTGATACTATTCCGTTGTTCAAACTCAACTTCTACATGATGGGGATGAGCGACGTGGACGAAAGTGTCACCTTGGACATAGGGCGCAACATTGACTATCTCAACAATGAGTTTGAAAATCGCATCGTCTTTGAAATCGGTAAGATGTTCATGGATGAAAATCATGCATACATCCCTGATCTACATGATGCTGCTATAGGTCATGGTGATGAAGATATCGAAGACATAGTCGACCCAATAGAAATAGCGGGATCGATAAATATCTACATATTTGATACGTACAGTAAGAGACCAGATGGGGCCGCAATGATGGGTTTCACGCCCGTACTAAGTAGGATGAGACATACCTATGAGCATAATTCTCCTCAGTTTGATCGCATATTCTTATCGTATCCTGGTCTCAAGGATTTGACTACACTGGTACATGAGATGGGACATTTTCTGGGATTGAATCATCCTTGGGATCTCAATCATATTAACAAGCATATGATGGGACTAACGGATGATGACACCATCAAGAAAAATCATATGTCATATGGCTTAAACGTTGCTCAATTTACAGAAGAGCAACTGGACAGGATGCAGCATTTTGCGAAGACATTCAGATCGTACCTGCTCAGTAATCAAGAGGATATCGTACACGCTTACGATTGAGCCTCTTTAATCATCTTCTTGACATCTTCGAGGCTTAACGCTTCGAGTTCTTCCTTTTCGAGCTTTTTATCATTGACCTTCGGGATCTTTACACTCTTCTTCCCTACTCTAAAGAATGGTCCCCAGCGCCCATTTTCGATGGCAATCTTTTCTTTAGGCCACTGCTTGATATAGCGATTCGCCTCTTTTTCAACTTTAGCCATCACGAGTGTAATCGCATCATCGGCAGAGAGATTGTCAAAGTCGTATTTCTTACTCACATTGGCATAAAGGCCTTCCCATTTCACAAATGGTCCAAAACGTCCCACACCTTTGGTGATTGGCTTATCCTCATAAGTGGCAATCGGTCGATCTTCTTCTCGCTTGGCTTCGATTTTTTCAATAGCCTCTTCCAAAGTGACAGATAGCGGATCAGTCTTACGTCCTAATGAGATATACTTCTCATCAAACTTGACATATGGGCCATAGCGACCTGCTCCAATCTCCACTGGCTTATTTTCATAATCTCCAAGGTTCTTCGGCAACTGGAATAAATCTATCGCTTCGTCATAGGTGATCGTCTCCATAGATTGTCCTGGGCGTAGATTGGCAAACTTAGGCTTGCCTTCTTCGCCGACTTCTTCGCGGCTACCGATCTGAACCACTGGACCATATCGAGTGATCTGTACTAAGACGCTATGTCCTGTCTCAGGATCTGTGCCCAGTACTCTAGTACCCTTAGCACGCTCTGCCGTCTCGATGGTCTCTTCTACATCCTTGTGAAATGGTCCGTAGAAGCCCTTGAGCATCTCTTTCCACTCGGCTTGCCCCTCAGCGATATCATCGAACTTCTCTTCCATCCCAGCAGTGAAATTGTAACTCATCACATCGCTGAAATGCTTATCTAAGAAATCCGTGACGATCATGCCGATATCTGAAGAGTACAGTCGGTTACTGGTTGCACCCGTATTTTCAGTTTCTGTTTTCTGTGTAATTGCACCTTCCTTGAGTGTCACCACTCTAAACTCTCGAGGTGTCCCCTCTCGGCTCTCCTTAGTAACATAGCCTCTCGTAGGATCCATGATCTTACTAATCGTCGGTGCATAAGTAGATGGACGTCCGATGCCCAGCTCCTCGAGTTTCTTGACTAAGCTTGCCTCAGTATATCTGGCTGGACCACGAGTGAATCGCTCTGTAGCCTTGATATGATCTAATGACAATACTTGCCCTACCGATATTGGAGGTAGTATTCCTCTAGTATCCTCTGGATCATCTTCATCTTTAGCCTCCATATATACCTTGAGGAATCCATCGAACTTCATCACCTCTCCATATGCCTTAAGCGTCTGATCCTTCTGAGTTGATATGCTGATATCTACAGTAGTCTTTTCTAATTCTGCCTCAGACATCTGCGAAGCTATGGTGCGCTTCCAGATCAACTCATACAAGCGCTGTTGATCTCTATCTGACGTTACGTCCTTGCGATCTATATATGTAGGCCTGATGGCTTCGTGAGCCTCTTGGGCATTCTTACTCTTAGACTTAAACTGTCTGACCTTGTGATACTTGTCACCAAAAGAGCTGACGATTTCGTCACCTATAGTCCCTATCGCTTGATTACTCAATGATGTTGAGTCGGTACGCATATAAGTGATAAATCCTTGCTCATAGAGACGCTGCGCATTAGACATGGTACGATTGACACTGAAGCCCAACTTTCTCGAAGCTTCCTGCTGCAATGTAGATGTTGTAAATGGTGCTGCAGGCTTTCTCTTCGTCGGCTTAGTCTTGATGTCTTCAATTGTAAAGTCTGCCCCATTACACTGCTCGATAAAAGTCTGTGCATCTCCTTCAGTAGCTAATCGGTTAGCCAATTCAGCTTTAAGCATAGCCTTGTATCCATTGGTATCTTTGACTTCAAACTCTGCGGTAACCTTAAAGTATGGTTCTGTCTGAAAGGATTGTATCTCTCGCTCTTTCTCAACGATCAACTTTACGGCTACAGATTGTAC
>CAZJTO010000367.1:0-2695 GCA_964548935.1 uncultured Saprospiraceae bacterium | reverse complement strand
CTAATTTTGAAACGTATCAAACCAATCGCTTGAAGTTGCGATTTAAAGATGCAAAGGGCAAAAAACAGTTAGCCCATACACTCAATGGAAGTGCATTGGCGCTGGCACGAATAGTGGCGGCACTATTGGAAAATCATCAGACTGCTGATGGGATCAATATACCGGCAGCATTAGTGCCATATACTGGATTTGATAAAATATAATAGAAACAATAAAAATCAGTAAGGAATGGGTTACATGGGTTATATGATTATCGTGGGCATATTTACATTCGTCGGTATGCTTGTGAGCGGTCGATTAAAATCAAAATTTAAAAAATACAGCCAGATTGGCATCAGTTCTGGTCAATCCGGTGCGGAGGTAGCTAAATCAATGTTGTCACATTATGGCATCAGTGATGTCAAAATCGTCGAGGGTCGGGGATTCCTGTCAGATCACTACAATCCAACTAAGAAGACTATTGCTTTGAGTCCAGATGTCTATCGTGGACGCAGTGTTGCCGCAGCCGCAGTAGCAGCCCACGAGTGTGGACACGCGGTACAACATGCAACGGCTTATAGTATGCTTAAGATGAGATCTACACTAGTGCCAGTAGTGCAAGCTTCTTCAAGGATTCAGCAACTCTTGTTCTATGGCTTCATGATTGGTGCGGCAACTTCGCCGTTTTTAGGGCAATGGTTCTCATTGGCGCTTGTGATCACGTTTGGAATGACAGCACTGTTTTCATTGATTACCTTGCCAGTGGAGTTTGACGCTAGTAAGCGTGCGCTTGTATGGTTAGATAATACGGGTACGACTCGTGGAGCGGAGTATGATGGTGCCAAGGATGCGCTATGGTGGGCAGCGATGACCTATGTAGCGAGTGCCTTGTCAGCATTGGTAATGTTCCTTTATTTCTTAATGCAGTTTATGGGTAGTAGACAATAGGCTTCTATCTATCATAGATATATGTAATAGGGTGATCAATTTGAATTGGTCAACCTATTTTTTTGGACTGTATGACCTCGCTGATCGTACGCTTACTCATCTTAGCCTCTATCCAAGTTACTATATCGAGATAGACAAGGGCTCTTTTCTCATATGGATCCTTTTTGATCGCATTGATTTGATCATTAAATGATGAGAGCAATTCGTTGCGATCTGATATCCCAACCGTAGATATCTTCTTAAAGAATTGAATAGCGCTAGTCTGCAAGTTATTCTTGGTCTTAATCTTCTTATAAAAGGCTACGACAGTATTAACCAGATATGGCATCAAGTCGATATTGTCAAGGTCATAATGAGCCATGAGGTATAATATCCTACTGTAGACTTGGATGTCTTCTCTAAAGTCGTTGTGTTTAGCATTGATGATTAGGTTGGCAAAATCTACAGCCTTGCCAGGTTGATTATCGCCTAGGTATATCCATGCCATCTTATAATAGAATACCATGATTCTATGTGGTGCGATGGTGTTCTTCCATCTTTTGATTCGTTTTTGGGTGCTGACGAGATCTTTTATGCCTTGATCAAAGGTGCCATTTAAAAAGTGAATATTGAATCTTGCCCAATGGGTATAGAGGAAAGAAAAGATCTTAGAGTTTTCATTAAACTTGGCATAATTCTTCTTTCTGAATGACTGGAGTGTATCGTAGTCTTTCTGCAGCTTGTCTACGTCTTGAAGATTATATGCTGCAGTCAGCGCATAGTGAAATCCCCGCATGTATAGATCTGTATCGACAAATTTCAAATTGGAATTATCCTCAAATACACCGATCCACTTATGTGCGTACTTATAACACTCAGCAAAATCAAGTAGCATATAATAATACCATACCATACACTGGTAGAAGTAGATCCTTTCAAAATCGCCGAGCTCTTCATCCACGACGTCTGGCATATTCTCATCCAAAAAATCTATTACCTCTCGTTCTTCGTCTTCAGACTTTACGTGACTATTAGTAATGTAGTAGCTATGAAGCCTAACTCTCAGGTTAGACAATTGGGTACTAATGTTAACCTTATCAAGTCGCTCCTTAGCCTCTGATACGATGGCTTTGTTACGGACGGGGCCAGTATTGGTAATATGTCGTGACTCTATGAGTTTTTGAAATTCGATAATCTGAAGTACCTCAAGCTCTAGTTCTGCTTTGATTCCCATCTTCTTGGCTCGTTGCAGGATTTTGAGGCTCTGCAGGAACAAGCCTTTAGAATATAAGACATGAGCAAAATCTATATGCTCTCGGACTTCTATGGATTTAATACGACCGATATTAATCAATCGTAGGCTTGTCAGTAGCTGCTTATATAAATGTCTTTTCAGATTAGACAATTGACCCTTAGGGATGCCATCTAATCGTTGGATGACCTTGTCTTCATCTAGCTCATTCATCTTATCCAAGACATCGAAGAGCTGGATGAACTTCATGTTGTCATCACTCTGGACACGCTTAGCATACAACTTAAAATTGCGCTTGTCAGCCTTGGTCAAAGACTTAACAAGACCAAATAAGTCTTGAGAATTGCTAATCGGCATAACAGAGTTGATATAGTTAAAACGTTGGCAATCAGTAAAATAAGCACACCTATTTGAATCTTAAGGATAACAAACCAGTGTGAATGGCTCTACTGTAAGGCTCATCGTTCAGTTAAAATTGCCTTCGAAATTAATTAATAGGAAACCCTTTCAATCCTTACACATGAAAAAAATAGAAGC
>CAZJTO010000366.1:0-2710 GCA_964548935.1 uncultured Saprospiraceae bacterium | reverse complement strand
AGTTGGGCCTGGAGGTTAAGGTTATCGATGGCCGACGCATCACAGATAGAGACACACTCGATGTAGCTGTTATGGTTTATGCCGGTCTCATAAACAAGCAAATCGTAGCTCAACTCCAGACTAAAAATACCTTAGCTATTGGTCTTTGTGGTGCAGATGGGGACATCATTCATGCACATAAGAGACCCGTCATTGAGATTGATTACGGGTTCGTAGGAGACATCGATCACGTAGCCGCTAATCGAATTAACAAGTTGCTCTTAGCAGGATTCTGTCCCGTATTCTGTGCTATATCACATGATCAGCAAGGCCAGCTGCTTAATACCAATGCAGACACCATAGCATCAGTAGTTGCACAGAGTATGTCTCGCGCTTATGAGGTGTCACTTAAATATTGCTTTGAGTACGAGGGAGTCTTACACGATATCAATGATCCAAAGAATACCATAGCTAACATCACATCTGAACAGCTCGATGAAATGAAAGCAGCAGGCACCATCAATGCCGGTATGATACCCAAACTATCGAACGGCATGGATGCCCTAAATGGCGGAGTACAAGAAGTATCCGTTTGCGGAATAGATAATTTAGTGGATCTCCACAACGCAACCCGATTAAGCATCTGATATGAAAGCACTCATAAACGAAGCCATCAGTCTGTTGCGGTCAATGATCCAGGTACAGACATTCTCTGGGGAGGAAGGTCCTACAGCAGATCTCATCGCAGCATATCTGAAGACCAAAGGAGTAAAAACTCAAAGACTCCACAATAACATAATTGCAAACAACAAACACTGGCAAGAGGATAAGCCGACCATCATCCTCAATTCTCACCATGACACCGTGAAAATCAACAATGGCTGGACTAAAGATCCATTTGGAGCAGAGGTCGAGGGTGACAAGCTTTTTGGTAGAGGCAGCAATGATGCGGGAGGAGCATTGGTTTCCTTAATCGCCACATTCGTCCACTATTATGACGCTGTCTTGCCGTATAACTTGATGCTCATAGCCTCTGGTGAAGAGGAAAACTTTGGACCTCATGGGGTTTCATCAGTATTAAAAACCTTAGACTTTGATCCTGCATTCGGTATCATCGGTGAGCCTACTCAGTTGCAATTAGCAATTGCCGAAAAGGGCTTAATTGTAATCGATAGCACGACTACTGGTAAGGCTGGACATGCTGCACGTAATACCGGTATCAACGCATTATACCTTGCCACAGAAGATATCAACTGGATCAAATCATATGAATGGGACAAAGTCTCTGCAGTCCTCGGGCCAGTAAAAACTACAGTCACACAGATCACATCAGGCAGCCAGCACAATGTCATCCCAGATAGCTGTACCTATGTGATCGACTGCCGTGTCAATGAGCTGTATACACTCCAAGAAGTACTCGACATCCTCAACGAGGGAACACACGCAGAATTAATACCCAGATCACTCCGATGGCACCCTTCAGGCATCAGTGAGCTGCACCCTATAGTTGCCCGTGGAACGAAGTTGGGTCGTGCAATAGTCGGGTCACCTACTTTATCAGATCAAGTACATTTCACTTGTCCCACTATAAAAGTAGGACCAGGTCAGTCGGAGCGATCTCATACTGCCGACGAGTTTGTATTGCTCAGCGAAATTGAAGAAGGAATAAACATCTATATTGATTTATTGAAAGGATTAGAGATATGAAGCTTTGGGATAAGGGATATACTATTGATGATCGCATAGAACGATTTACAACTGGTCGCGATCGGGAGCTTGACATCGATCTCGCCCCATATGATGTCCAAGGATCGATGGCTCATGCTAACATGCTTGCTCATATCGGGCTCCTGACTCAACCAGAAAACAAGCAATTACAGGCAGAGCTTAACACTATCGCTAAAGAAATTGCTGACGGAGTCTTCACGATTGAAGATGGAATAGAAGACGTCCATAGTCAAGTTGAACTATTGCTCACGCAGCGCCTTGGTGATGTAGGAAAGAAAATACACCTGGGCCGCAGTAGAAACGACCAAGTACTCGTTGATCTAAGATTGTTTTTCAGAGCTCAACTCACGGAGATCGGCACCTTGACAAGTCAGTTAATAGAATTACTACTTGAGACCGCCGCTCAACATAAAGACGCTCTTATCCCTGGCTATACACATATGCAGATAGGTATGGTATCATCATTTGGGATGTGGTATAGCGGATATGCAGAAGCGCTACTCGATGATCTTGAGTATATCCTATCAACTAAGAAGTGTATCAATAGAAATCCACTCGGTACAGCTGCAGGATACGGATCATCGATCCCTTTGGATCGACAACATACCACTGATGCATTGGCATTTGAGGGATTATGCGTTAATCCAATTAACGCACAGATCGGACGTGGTAAGACCGAGCTACTGGTGGCAAATGCGATCAGCACTATGGCGCTCAGTATCAACAAGATGGCTATGGATATCTGTATGTTCTCTAACGAGAATTATGGATTCTTATCCTTGCCGAAAGAGTTTACCACCGGATCTTCAATTATGCCCCATAAGAAGAATCCGGATGTATTTGAACTGATCCGTGCTAAGTGCAATACACTGATGTCGGTACCGACTCAGTTAGGGATGATGTTGAGCAATCTGCCATCAGGGTATCATAGAGATTTTCAATTACAGAAAGAGCTCATCTTCCCAGCCATCGAAGATATCAAGGAAATACTCAGCCTCATCAT
>CAZJTO010000365.1:0-2713 GCA_964548935.1 uncultured Saprospiraceae bacterium | reverse complement strand
TCAGTGTCGATGCAAACAATCCATCAGAATTCTTTGACGTGTTTTCTGAATCGGGAACTTTTATCGGTAGAACAGATAACACAGAAGCGCAATGCGGTGACGTAACCACTATCATTAGGGTCCCACAACAAGAGGTCGTTGATGGCATCTCAGATGACGGACTATACACAATAAGTCTAAGCCCCAATATCACTCCAGGAGTACCCACACTATCGGTCAATCCAGTATGTGACAATGCTCAATTATCCGGGGCTTTAAATTTAGGAACTGTTACAAATATGAATATTGAGGTGAGTGTCATCATAGATCAATCAGACGATTCATCTATCGGCCCTTCAGATGAGATTAATCTAAACTCAGGAGATCACGAAATATTATATATCGCTACAGACTGTGCAGGTAACAGAGATAGCATACTTCAACTCGTTACCGTGATAGATACATCTAGTGCAGCCGAAGTTTCATGCCCAGAAAATATGATCATTAATTCGGACCTAGGCCAATGCAGTGCTGATATAGAATTAGAGTTAAACGATTTCATTGCAGGATGTAGCGATATAATATCTATCGATTCCATAGGCATAGATGGAAGCGACCCGACGGTTATCATCAATCCCTCTTCTCCGCTAATACTTTCACTTCCTGTAGGAAGTAACAACCTTTCTTATTTCTATAATAACGGGCAAGTGTGTATACAACAGATCAGCATAAGGGATAGTGAATTTCCGCAAATTCTCTGTGCCTCGGAAGTTCCAATAATGATAGATCCCAGTGGAGTTGTGCCTATTACCTTAGACACGAACGCCATAATAAGCTCTATTTCTGACAACTGCGGAATAGGAGAAATTGAAATAGAAGTTCCTGAGGTCAGCTGCGCAGATATAGGATCGACTATTCCTATAGTGATCAATGTATCTGACTTAGCTGGCAATCAAACAACGTGCAGCACAAATATTGTTGTAACAGAATTTGATCTTAGGCCTACGGTTGATCCAATATTGTGTATAGGAGATACGATCAGGTTGTTTGCCAATGGTCCTACCGGCCCTGGGTCGTCAGAACTACAATACGAGTGGACAGGTCCTGATGGATTTAGCTCCAACGATGAAAATCCGGTAATATCAAACAGTACACTCGGTGCTGCCGGAAGATATAGCTTAACGATTAATGGTGAGAATGGATGTGCTGTGAGTGGCGATGTAGACTTAATCATACAGGATTTTACAGCACCAGATATTTCTGTTGCCGCAGAGTCAGTCTGCTTAGGTGATAGTATAATGGTGAGCACCACTGAATTTACTTCAGATGTGATATACACTTGGCATGAGGGCGTATTCCCAAATGGTGCAATCGTACAAAGTGGTCCTTCCTCGGCACTCAGGATACCACCATCGCTCGGTTCACATGAATATTATCTTGTCATAGAGTCCAATGATTGTGGACTGACCTTTGACCCTTCCTCACCAGTCACTATTACAGTAGTAGAGCGCCCAATGTTTAGCACTACGGATAACTCGATTGAGTTGTGCTTTGGTGACACCTTACAACTGACCGGTTCAACTAGTGAGGATGATGTTAATTTACGCTGGATTGGCCCTAATGACTTTGTAGAAGGCTCGGGCCTAGCCACTATCCCCAATGTGACTCTCGAACAGGAAGGTTCTTATATTTTATTAGCCAATAGGCTTCAATGCATTGATAGTCTCCCTGTAGATATAAGTGTACAAGATTCAGTAACCACTCCAATTATATCCGGCGCCAACCAATTTTGCGGTTCCGCCATGGCCATTTTAGAAATAGCTAATGTCATTGAGGGATCAACATCTCCCCAATATGACTGGTTTAGAAATGGCGTTTTTTCGGTGAGAACAGCTGAAGCTCGGCTTATCATAGAAGATGTTAATCAAGAAACAGTTGGGTTATGGACCGTGAGCGTCGACAATAGTCAATGTGTGTCTGCACAATCCGCCCCACATGAAATTGCTCTTATCGACGATCTTGATGTGGTCATAAACTCTGACAACAGTATCTGTCAAGGAGACTCCGTACGACTATTAATCCCTACCATCAATGGTGCAAGCTATTCTTGGAGCGGGCCCAGCAACTTTACATCGTCGTTACAAAATCCAGTCGCACCATCTGTTGCAGGTGTCTATGCTGTCGATATCTCTACTAACAACGGATGTAGCGCTACTGCCTCAATCGAAATCGATATAGAAGAAAGACCTGTTATATTAACTGTGCTAACAGATATAGAGGACTGTACAGACGGAACATTATCGACCCTATTATTCAGTTCAGTATCATCAGAAGAGGGTATCGCATATAACTGGTCTGGGCCAAATGGATTCACCTCAACGGACCCTATACCGAGCTTAGAGAACTACACTTCTGAAGACAATGGCGTTTATCGCTTAAGTGTTTCAAGAGGTTCTTGTGTGTCAGAACCAGATAGTATAATTATAGATGTGCGCGATATACCAGATACTCCTGTGCTCTCTGGTGACATCAATAGTTGCGCATCTGATAGTCTCAGGATTGAAGCAACTCCGATCGACGGTCCTGTAGATAGTTATATTTGGACCACTCCAAGAGGTATAATTACCACTCCGGAAGCATCATTATCCTTACCATCACTAACCGAACAAGATGCTGGACAATATTTTGTTGCCGCAGAAAATGCTGGCTGCCTATCCAATAATTCGGATACCAT
>CAZJTO010000364.1:0-2733 GCA_964548935.1 uncultured Saprospiraceae bacterium | reverse complement strand
GATATCATCACACTCAGAATAGTAATCCACAAAAATCTCATAATCATTATTTTACTATAGCTCACAAAGTTACTCTATAGTATACTACCAAGTTTCTGTTTTTATTGTTCCAAGAGGGTATCAACAATGAGTTATATAAGTCATAAAGACAGCATAATAACATATGCGGCATTAGTAAAACACTTCGAAAGAAATAATAATACTTTTGCAGCCTTGAGTAGAGTTAGACTATGATGCAAAATATAAGCTTTGAATATCCGCCTGCGTGGATCGTGGTATGTGTAATATGTGCTATTCTATTTAGTCTACTATTATACTTCCGCTCTGCCATAACTAATGACAAGGGCACTGGTATATCATTCTTACTTGGAGGGTTAAGATTCTTATCTATTGGAATCATAACATTACTACTATTAGGACTCCTACTACAATCCACTGAGGAAGAATCTAAGCAACCTATCGTGGTGATTGCTCAAGACATCAGCGAGTCCGTCGCAGGATTAGATGGTGGCACGGAGCTACAAAACAGTATAGATGCCTTAAGTGCACAGCTACAAGATCGGTTTACCGTAGATCATGTGTTCTTTGGCTCGGAGGTATATCAAGACCTCGACTCCACAGCTCAGACGGATAAAACTACCGATATCAATCAGCCTATAGAATATATAAGCGATATCTACGAAGGTGAAAACTTGGCCACTGCTATAATCATCACCGACGGCATATACAATGAAGGCAAAAATCCTATCTATAGCGACTATAATCAGACCAGTCCCATCTATAGTGTCGCCCTCGGAGACACCACACCGATCGTAGATCTCTCCGTTAAGGAGGTGCTCTATAATCAGATCGGGTATCTCAATGATCAGACAGAAATCCAGATAGACATCGACGCCCATGATTGTAATAATCAACGCACGCTGCTCCAAGTCAATCAGCGTGTCGGGTCAGGTACGAAGTTGATTCATGAGGAGAATATCAGAATAGATAGCGACAACTTTTTTGCGACTCGGTCGGTAACACTTGACTTGTCTACTTCTGGCCTTGCCGAATATATCGTCAGTGTCTCGCCTCTTAATAGCGAGCAAAACAAGGTCAACAATAGAAAAACTATATATATAGATGTCCTCGACGCTCGTCAGAACATATTGATCTTAGCCAATGCACCTCACCCTGATGTAGCCACGCTCAAGCAGATCTTGAGTAATAATAAGAACTATGAAATTAGCGTGAGCTATAAGGTTGCAGACGCCGATCTCAACGCTGCCGATCTCGTCATCCTGCACAACTTGCCATCAAAAAATCAATCCATAACATCTGCACTCCGACAGCTGGATCAGCTGAAAACACCACGTATGATGATTTTGGGTAATCAGACCGTGCTGAGCGCTCTCAATAGTCTGCAATCTATCGTCAGCATCAAGGGACAAGCAGGTGGAGTAACCAATGATAGCGAAGCCGTGGTGAGTAGCGACTTTAGCAATTTTAATATCTCTGAGGAAGTTATCGCTCGGGTAAAAAGATATCCTCCATTAACCAGTCCATTTGGTGAATACAGCTTTGGTCAGAGCCAACAGACGCTACTCCAACAAGCTATAGGCGGAATTGAGACAGACTTCCCGATGCTTAGTTTTTCTGAGTATGATGGTATCCGGTGGGCCTTCTTATTTGGGGAGGGCATATGGCGATGGAAGTATTTTGACTATATAGAAGATGGCGGCTATGAGGTGATCTCAGAGATCATTGACAAGTCCATCGTATATACCTCAACCAAGGATGATAAGCGAAAATTTAGGGTGAGCACCAGCAACAACATCTATCAAGAAAATGATGAGGTCAGAATAGTCGCAGAGCTATACAATAGCAATTATGAATTAATCAATGATCCTGAGGCTTTTCTTACGATCACTAATGAGTCTGGCGAAGAGTTTTCATATACTTTTTCGAAGTCTAACAATGGTTATGCCTTGAATGCGGGTGTGTTTGTGCCTGGCAGATATGCGTACAATGCCAACACCACTCATGCGGGTGAGCAATATGAAGACTCAGGTAAGTTTTCAGTGCGACGGATTGAAGTGGAAAAATCTAACCTCCAAGCCAATCATAATGTCTTACACGCCTTGGCAACCAAGTCTGATGGCAAAGTGTACTACCCTGATCAGATCAATCAGCTTCAAGAAGAGCTTCTCGCTAATGATCAAATGAAGCCAATTCTCTATCAAAATGTAGTCAATCGGAGCATATTAGATCTCAAGTGGTTGCTTGGCCTCTTGCTCCTGAGCCTTGTCGTCGAGTGGTTCCTGCGCAGGTATTATGGCAGATTATAGACGGAGTCTAATAAATAGATATAAAAATTAAGGCCTCAACTTTGCAGTTGGGCCTATTGGCAATAGAATCATCTGAAGATGACTCTTATGTCTTTTAATAGTTTCTCAATGTTTTACACCTTCGCTTCTTTTATTATCCGTTCACCGAATAACAAAACAATCGCCGATGTAATGGCGAATATGATCATGGGTTCTAAATTTATAATATCAAGTTATGGCATAATACTTAAGAAAGTCAAGCCGCAATCTCAAAATACTTGATATTAGGCATATGGTATACAACTTTTGTCCGGGAGCATTTCAACTAAAAAAGCCAAGCTATCATAGTAATAACTTGGCTTTATTATGAGTCTATTTGCTGAGACAACTTACACTAGCGCCTCATATTTTTTCTCTACAACATTCC
>CAZJTO010000363.1:0-2740 GCA_964548935.1 uncultured Saprospiraceae bacterium | reverse complement strand
ACAGTTAATTAATAGCGACCTTATTAAGTAGTAACTATCTTAGAGACGTGATCAGGAAATTGATGAAATACGGTTTAATCTTACTTATTGCAGCTTTTTGCTTTAGTGCGGTATATGCTCAGTTTAATACAGAGCGCCAGCAAAATAAGGCATTAGTTCAAAAAGAAATCTCGGTATACCCTAACCCAGCCGTAGATTACTTCACACTTTCCGTAGCTGATGAGACTATATCGAGGATTACTGTCAACAATATTATTGGTAAAGAGGTCCTCACATATAGCAGAAAAGAGATGAATAAGTACGATGTCTCACATCTTAAAAAAGGCATCTATGTCATCAGAGTTTTTAACCATAACGACAAGTTGGTTAAGGCGCTCAGATTGAGCAAGAGCTAAATAGCAATCTTACAATTATCTTACTGGATACTCAGCATAGTTTCTTGGAGTCTCATAGAGACGCACGGTAACCTCGTATGCATCACCGAGTTGTTTTTGTAGGATATCCCAGATAAAGTAGGTTAAGTTTTCTGTTGAAGGGAAGATTCCCTCAAGCTCGGGAACGTCGAGGTTGAGATTCTTGTGATCCAATTTATCTTCTACATGTTCTTCGATGATGTCTTTAAGATCTTTCAGATCCATGAGATAGCCTGTCTCAGGATTGACTTCACCCACCACCTTCACTTCTAGTTCGTAGTTGTGGCCGTGATAGTTGGCATTATTGCACTTACCGAATACTTCTTTATTTTTTTCTTCAGACCAATTGGGGTTGTGCAATCTATGTGCTGCGTTAAAATGGGCTTTTCTGAAGATCGCGATTCTCATTCTGACTCGTTTGGTAATAAAAACATGGATGATAATGATATGTTTACATCCTCATGCTAAGATGACATTAAATAGAAATAGCAGCATAATATGACCATTGGTCAAGATCACATCATGCGGTCCATATATAAGTCTATCGATGAAGATAGGCTTGCTCATGCCACGCTCATAGAAGGGAGCCCTGGGTATGGTACTCTTGCGGTGGCTTTGGAGATAGCTCAATATTTAGTTTGCTCTGAGAGATCAGCGGAGCATGGGCCCTGTAGGACATGCAAGTCATGCGGCAAAGCGGCCAAGTATATTCATCCTGATATTCATTTTGCATTTCCATCTGTGGCGATCAAAGACAAGAAAAGAAAAGAGATCACTTCAGTAAATTTCTTGAAGGATTGGAGGGCGCAACTAGAAGAGACGCACTATTTTGATATAGATCAGTGGGTGTCAAGGATTGTAAGGACTTCTGCACGTCCTGATATTAATGTAACCGAATGTAATGCTATTATTAAGGCCTTAAACCTACAGTCGTTTGAGGGAGGAGCTAAGGTGCAGATCATCTGGATGGCACAATATCTGGGCAACAATGGCAATCGCTTATTAAAACTGATTGAAGAACCTCCAGAAAATACTTACATCCTCCTGATCAATGATGCCGAGGGCCTTATCATCAACACGATTAGATCACGATGTCAGACGATCAAGCTCCCAAGGATAACAGATCAACAAATCGAAAAATCTCTCATAGAGATACTGCACATTGAGGATGGCAGAGCTCGTGAAATATCGCTGCTTGCGGAGGGTGATTGGATTAAAGCAACATCACATGTAGAGACGCATACAGGAGAGATGTTAGATATGAGTTTGGGTCTCCTGGAGCTTGCGCACAGCTCAGATTACCTCAAGATGCGGACCTGGGTTGAGCACATGGCTCAATATGATCTAATGTCTATAAAAGCAATACTATCCTATAGCCTGAGCCTACTCAAAGAGCTCATGCATATTAGGTATGGGCACGCTGATCTCATCAGAATATCCGATGCAGAATTACAAAGATTACAACAGTCTCCCGTCCTATCAATACTTGATGTCGAGATCGTAAGTGAGTTATCAGATATTATTTCAGACTGTCAGATGTATCTGGATCGAAATGCAAACGCAAAAATTATCTTGTACAATTCATGCTTGCTGATAGAATCCATTTTGAGTGGCTCCGTTATGTATAGTAATAAGTTGTAAATTTACTTACATGGGATGTGCAGGATGTAATACAGGTAAGGATGGAGTCCCCAAAGGTTGCGGCAGTAAAGGTCACTGTACCAGTGGTGGCTGTAACAAGATGAATACATTTGATTGGCTTAGTAACTTGGATATCCAAGATCCATCTGAGTACCAATATATGGAAGTGAGCTTTAAGAATGGAGCTCGCAAAGACTTCTACAAGATGAATCAGCGTTCATCGGCGATGACTGGAGATATGGTTGTCGTGGAGGCTAGCAATGGTTATGATGTAGGTCGAGTGTCGCTCAGCGGTGAGCTCGTACGCCTACAAATGAAAAAGAAGCGTGTCAATGAGGATCGAGTAGTCAGCAAGGTGATAAGGATTGCCAATGAGCGCGATCTGGAAAAGCTCGAAGAGGCACGTTCTAAGGAACAGCGGGCAATGGTACGGGCTCGAGTGATCGCTCGATTGCTGGGCTTGCAGATGAAAATTGGAGATGTCGAGTATCAAGGGGATAACCGCAAGGCTACATTCTACTACACAGCTGATGGCAGAGTGGACTTTCGGGAGTTAGTGCGCAGCTATGCTAACGAATTTAGGGTAAAGATAGAAATGAGACAGATCGGCAGTAGACAAGAGTCTGGCCGGATTGGTGGCTTGGGACCCTGTGGTCGTGAGCTGTGCTGTTCGACATGGTTATCTA
>CAZJTO010000362.1:0-2764 GCA_964548935.1 uncultured Saprospiraceae bacterium | reverse complement strand
ACCATAATTAATGCCAAAGAGGGAGGGCGCATACGACAGCTTGAGAAAAAAATCGAAAAATCGTTTCAACGTAAGCCAATCCCTGAAGGATCAGAAATCTGCCGACGACGACTGTTCAACCTAATTGAAGAGGTAGAGCAGGTGGCTGTTAATGAAGAGCAGATCTCGGAGTTTATAGAAGAAGTCAACAGCAAGTTGTCTTGGATGAGTCGCGAAGACCTGATCAAGAGATTTGTCTCAGTGGAGTTCAACCGTTTTTTGGAGTACTATAGCAACGCTGGTGATCTCAATGTGGAGGCTAAGTCAGGAAGAGAAAGAGGTAAGAAAAAGTCTCGCAATGACAATGCTTCTTACTCTCGATATTTTATCAACTTAGGTAAAGACCACAAGATTAATCCTAAAGAGATGATCACACTGATCAATCAATCACTCAAGGGTAAGAAGTTTAGCATTGGGGCGATAGACCTACAGAAGAACTTTAGCTTCTTCGAGATAGAGGAAGGCTTGGAGGAGCTAGTCGTCAGTAGGATGCGCAATACCAGATTCAGAGGGCGCAAAATCAATGTGGAGATTGCTAATCCTATGCCTAAGGGTCGAGGTGGGCGTAAGGGCCGCAATTTTAAAAAGAAGCAGAAGAAGAAAAAGAAAAGATATTCTTAGTTAAACAGCTTACGCTCCATTGATCTGTTTTAGTTTCTTTTTAATAGTTGTAATCATGTCGATTCTATCAAATGAATATATGGCAGTTTCATTATCAACATAATCTAACAATGAAATTGCTCTCCTGAATTCAATAATTGCTTTATCTGTGTTTTTATTGGTAACAAATATATCTCCACGAGCATGTAATGCTGCTGCAATGGCTTCTATCTGATAGGGGTTCAATTGCATGTCTTCACTTAAATAATTCAATAGGTCTTCATCACTAACTTTTTCCAGGTCTTCACTACCTAATCCATTGTGTTGTTGAATGTATTCTTCAAGAATGATCAATTGCTCTTCTGCATTCTTGCCAATCATCCGGGCAAGTACTGCCGAAATTTGATGAATCAATCTTTGTATAAAATCTCGTTGTATCATACACTATGTCATATCAAACAATTGACCAATCGATTTTTGAGGTTGATTAGATCATATTAACAGAGATTTTGTCGCATTTAACAAAAAATGAGTAGACGATATGACAGTTGTACTCCTGTGAAATGGACATTTTGTCTAAAAGGAAAGTAAAAATGCATTAGATATCCGAAAAGAAAATGCGCAATAATGTGCTGCTCTGAAGCTCATGTAAGCATTAACAAAGTTTCACTCACTGGTAACCCTTGACTTGAGGACATTCGCTCTCTCATAGTGATATGGTCCTGGGTTAGATTAATAAGAGTATTATTCTAAAATGCGATTTAAAAGCGCCACAGAAGTCCAGATTGTAGACCAATATGATCTCGAGAAAGGGATATAAATGATGCCTCGGTGAAATAGGAACTTCGATTGTATCGATATCGAGAACTCAGATATAAATCCAAGCCAGAACCAAGATTGTAATGAAAATCTACGAAATGCATCAAGTTTGCCTACAGACGCGATAGTTACAAATGCTGAAGTGCCCTTATTAGGAATTGATCTGATCAAAAAATACCCTTGATCATCAGTAAAGGTTAGTAGAGGATCGACCCCAGATCTTAGAGTAACTTGGGCCCCTTCTATAGGAACATCATTAATATCAAGTACTCGACCATATAGATCAGAGGTGATGATCTCTTGCGCTTCAGGTAAGATTACCATGGGGCTCTCCACGATGATTCCATCATCAGCACAACTTATAATGGTGAACAGTAGTACTGTGATCAAGAAATAAGAATAGTTAAGATATTGTGATCGTCTCATTGTTACGTTCTTTTATTTAATCACATAAAACCGTCACTTAGCATAACGCTGCAAGGGTGTGAGATTAATTTTATAAAAACACCCTAAATCGTTGTAAATCTGCTATTTGACTGTTATCTAACAGAGTTGATTTTGTTGATTGAAGCTACTTCAATCTACTATAAATTGAACTAAATGAGTCAGTGTTAGATACGGATAGTTTTAACAAAACCCTAAGAGACCCTAAACTTGTATTAACAAAATAAGTAGGTATTCGTCTCTATCTTGAGAAGGTTATAAAGCTCATCAACCACGATTCAACTAACTGCTATGTACAAAACTCTTCTACTTATCTGCTCAATACTGTTAGCCGTCACTATTAGTTCTGCACAATCCTTAGATGCGGAGCGCCATGAATTTGTACTTAGTGATGGAAGCACAATAATCGGCAAAATAACAGCACAAACTGAGCGGACAATCACAGTAACAAGTGGTGTTAATAAATATCATCTCGCCAAGAAGGATATTATTAAGAGAGATGGTACATACATCATACCTGAGATAGGGAGTAAATACTCACAACCATACTTCAACTTTAGTGCTGGTTCTCATCTGTCCTTTGGAGACAATGTCGATTTTGTTTTTGGATTGAGCTATATGTTCCGCAATGATGAACGAAATTCTTTTGGCATAGGTATCGGATATGAGACCTATTGGAGTAGCCGTCAGGAAGTGTCAGGTAGAGTAGTAGGTGATTTTATTCCAGTAACTGTGCAGTGGGAGCATCGATTTGTAGGCAATAACCGCAATTCATTTTATACTCGCCTCAAAATAGGATATGGAATAGCACTCAATCAGATTCCTGCTTCTGATGTTGATCTAACAGGAGGATTGTATGGAC
>CAZJTO010000361.1:0-2780 GCA_964548935.1 uncultured Saprospiraceae bacterium | reverse complement strand
TTCTTGTCAGTTATAAATATCCCAGTGGCGGCGTTGAAGTTTTGATCCTCACCAAAGGTCATGATATGACTACCTTCCTTATCAAAGACCTGGCCTCTATTGTTATAGGCATCCGCCACATATAGCCGATCCTCATGAAATTGCACATCCGTGGGATAGGTCATCTGGCCAACTCCTTTTCCTTTTCCTCCAATCACTTGCCAGTCCTCACCACTCTTCAACAAAACTCTGTGGTTATAAAAGTCGGCAATGGCAATATGATCACCAGAAATATCAACTGCCGCAGGAGCATCAAGGGAGTCTTGCAATGTCAAGGTATCTATCGCATTATTGCTCATGATTAAGATCTGATCAATACCATATGATGGGATATATAGCAGATCTCCTGTAGAAGCGATGTGCATTGGACGCTCTATTTCAATAGGATCACCAATCGACTGACCAGTACGATCAATCTGGACTAAGCGATTGTTATTGCCATCGCTTATCCAGATCTGATTACCTACCGCACTGATGCCTATTGGTGATACGTCATTTAGCAGGATCGTCTCTGATGCTACCCAAGCATGATGCTTATTGCAGCTAGCGCATAGCAGTACTAAGAGTCCAAGAGCCGAGGATAGTTTGATCAGCCGGATCAATTTCGGTTGCTTATGCGATCATAGTGACAGCATGGCGGTAAGGCGTCATAGGTCTCATCATCAGCCTTTTTGTTTTGGGTATCATGACCTAGATCAACAACTACATCTTCTATGGCCTCCTTGCTGGTTAAGGCCTCATCGTATGAGAAGCTCAAGATCTTTGTCTTGGTATCCCAGTTGGCATCTGCCACACCCTTAACGCTTTTGACAGCCTTGTTGATGCGCGCTTGACACATCCCGCAGCTCCCTCCAACATAAAGCGTGGTTTTTTCGAGATTATTTAGATCTACCTCATCAGATATAGCGATTTCTGCGGCCTCTTCAATTGTGCCGTTATACCTCGTAACCTTAGTCGTGACGGCAGTATAGCCTGCATTATCCACCTTATACTCTACATCCGTCAGCGATAAGCCTTTTGACGCAGGATAGTTAAAGCTCACGTCACCAGTCTCCATATCGATTTTAAGCTTTTTGAGACCCTTGAAGTCTTTGAGTTTTTTCTCAAGGCCATAGGCGCAAAATGGGCATCCTAACCCAGCAACAGTAACTTCAAATTGATCTACATCTTTTTTCCCTTGTGCAGCAGATGTAGTAGCACTCATCATAATGAGGAGGGCTGATATTATAGTGATAAGTATATGTTTCATTGTTGAATGTTTTTAATGATTCAGACGCCATTGTATTAACGCTAGTGACATCTGTCGTGTTCCTAATTTATTCTTAATTAAAAAATGTATCGTGCTCCAATAAGTATATCGTTATTCAATCGAAAGCGTTGTATCCCTTCTGATTGAAAAAGTGGTACTTGAATAGCAAATTCTACCGTCAGCCGTCCTCGTGCATATTGTATGCCTTGAGCATAAAGTAATTCTGTCTCATCTGACTCTGGCCTGTACTGACCAAAATACTCAAAATACAAGTTGAGCTGATTGACAGGATAAGTTGGCTTAAGGAGTGGTAATCCAAAGCCTACTTTTAGGCGAAGCTCATCGATATTATCTCCTGGGGCCCAGTTGTAACCTGCCTCCGTGGAGAAGCCATATTTGATGGTTTCGTAACCGCTGACTATACTCAGATAATGCTGATAAGTACCGTTGGCGACCTCAAAAGGGCCAAATTCTTGACCTGTTGGAAATTTTTGATTAGACTTTAGCACTATTCTATGGGTGCGTGCCAAACCGTCTTTACGGTAGAATTGATACTTGGTGATTAAACTTATATCTCCTAAGTAACTCCCATCATTGTCGTCGCTATCCAAGAAGTCGTAGGTGGTCAGCGGTAATTGTGCGGAGAATAAAAGATTGGAACTGGGTAACCAGTTCACTATTAACGGAGCCTTGACGAAATTGCCCCCTACTGTATTTCTGAACTCCGTAAGAGTCCTAATGACAATGGTGTTTCCACCGAGCATAATAGGCTTGTCTGCCGTGATCGGCGGCCCTTGAGCTAGCCCATCTGCAGATGCCATTATCATCATAATGGCGAAGTATATATATTTCATAAGGTTTGTGTTCTAATAGACATTATTAATTATTATGAACTAATAATAGTTGAGCTATGACCTCAACGATCGAACACTAACAAAGGAATGAACCCAAAACAACCCTGATTTGCTGTCCAGACAGCGGCGGCGGTTGAGGGTAAAGTGGCGCAAAATTTACTAGATGATTAAGTATGGGAGATGTGCGTTTTGGGATGGGCACGTAAATCAACGTCGGTATGCTAATAGAACTGTCTAACACATATGACAGACCGTCGTAATCAAGTTGATTGAAGCTTGGCTTATCGGTACAGCAGTTGTTGTCTTTAGATTCCGACTTAGCACAGCATCCTTTTTTGGGACTTTGATCTAGGCTACAGCTTTTAATCTCTTCATCTGCACAACATCGTGACTTAGTAGAAACATTCAGACCACTTAGATGTCCATTGCAATAGTGTATTGTGGCTGAAAAACCCACGCTGGGCAAGCTAAATAAGACCAACAAAAGATATGCTGTCTGTACCCTATATCTCGATGTGAAGCTCACCTATCAAAGTTAAGATAAATCAGAGTACATGGCAATGTCATTCTAAAGACCTAAACCATTGTATAAGTTCAGCACGCTCATCATCATCGAGCTTGGCATCTGCATGTGTCCA
>CAZJTO010000360.1:0-2791 GCA_964548935.1 uncultured Saprospiraceae bacterium | reverse complement strand
TTTGATCGAATTCAATCCGTCAACTTCAGTCAGAATTTTTTACATCAGTTACTCAATGTCACGGCTGTGGAGATTGAGTCGGCGGGGTCTGATCAGAAAGAACTTAAAATTGACGCTCTTCAAATACCAGTTGCTGACAAGTTGCGTGAAGAGCTCCTGAAGAGAAAAGGACAAGTTATCGTTGATAGCTCCGAGGGCCTCTCAACTGAAAAGACTTTGAGTATCCCCCGTGCCAAGGAGATCATGTCTCTTGATGTACAGAGACTAATGAGAGTAGGACTCACACAAAACCACCTCAGGCCCATCGGCCTAATCTTAAGTTTAATCGCTTCATTGTGGGCATCAAGCTATGCTACGGGCATCAATCCGATGGATTTATATGACTTCATTATGAAGCATATCAGTGGAATAAGCTCTATGGTAGGATATAGCATATTGATATTACTCCTCATCCCCTTAATGATATTGTGGTCTCTGGTTACAACAGTACTGAGACACTATAACCTACGTTTTACCAGATCAGGACGACGATTTCATGTCGAACAAGGACTACTCACTAAGCAACAGTTCTCAGCAATGGACAAGAAGATTCAGATCATGTCGTGGGGGCAAAA
Source organism: uncultured Saprospiraceae bacterium (assembly GCA_964548935.1). Lineage (GTDB taxonomy): Bacteria > Bacteroidota > Bacteroidia > Chitinophagales > Saprospiraceae > GYS-P2D. The sequence continues at coordinate 2,177 of CAZJTO010000360.1, read as the reverse complement.
CCCACTAGAAAAGACTTTGGGTTATCACAATATCTATTTTAGGCAAGCTAAGTCGGGGGAGGATATAAAAAACAAACAACGATTTGAAATTCCCGGATGCTCAGAAAGTCATGTAACAAATGTTAAAGACGCCTGGCTCAAAAAATCCGATAAGGTCTTTGATTGCCGTCAAAAAGTGTCGGTCCATATGTTTCGTCGTACGGCAATCTATCAATTCGTGTTCTTTGCAATAGTCTCCGCAATCCTAATTTACTTCCAACAGTGGGTTCCGCTTTCCATAGTTGTGATTATGGCTTCGTTGAGTATTTTTCTCAGTTGGAAAAAATATAAAAAGACGGCTTATGCTCTCAATCAAGACAACTTATTCATCGGTGGTGGCATCTTGGGATTTAAAAACTCTATCTGCCCAATTTATAAAATTCAAAATCTCGCCATCCATCAGAACTACTATCAGCAGCGCAGAGATCTTGCCACCTTGCGCATACATACAGCAGCTGGCGCCATGAGCATCCCTTATATCAATATTACAACAGCTCAACAGCTTATGGATAGACTCATCAGTCAAGTACAGCAGAGCAAAAAAAGTTGGATGTAAGCTCCGATTATGTTCGAATCAATCCTAAAGCTTATCGAAGAACAATATGCTCCACTATCCAAAGAGTGTCAAGATGAACTCATCCAACAAGCCAGCATACTGAATAAAACTAAAGGATCTGTCTTAATCAGAGAGGGACAATACGCTGACCAAGTCTATTATATAATCAAGGGGTGTGCAAGAGCCTATTACCTCAATGATGGTCGAGATATTTCGGATTGGTTTGCTTTTGAAAATGGTTTTATCAGTTCCATTGTGAGTTTTTCTACGGGAGAACCTAGCCCTCACTATGTAGAAGTATTAGAAGACTCCATGCTGCTCGAGTTATCCAAGGCCCAAGTAGAAAACCTAGCTAAGCGGTACCATGATTTTGAACATTTAATGAGGGTCATACTCACAGAGACTGCTCTCCAACAAAGAACAAGGATTTCTTCAATTCTATTTCAGAAGGCTGAGCAGCGATATGAAAAACTCTTGAATATATATCCCGATGTCCTTAGGCGAGTCCCGCTCACACACATAGCATCCTATCTTGGGATTACACTCGAAACATTGAGTAGAATAAGGCGTCCTCACAGCGCACTTTGATCTGGATTACCTTTCCATTACCTCTGTTCTTTTATGCCCCACTATATTTCGCTTGAAATGTCGGTTAAAAGACGGGTTGAATATTATATTTAATCGCTATTGATTTATCAATACACTAATAGAGTGCGTCACCATAAACAACATAAATAACTGACAATCAAGCACTTAAATTTAATATTCTGTTGTTGATATATCAATCAAATTTACACCCTTATTAATCGACTGATTTTGTGCTTATCTAGCTCAATTTGTGTTGGCTTTTCACACCAAAAATTGAATGAGGCGAAGTATCAACGCAATTTGATATAGATCAAATAGATTGCGATCCATAATTAGAATCTTTGAAGTCAAATGAAAAAAATACATTTCTTCTCGGGCTTAATCATATCAATTTTCATTGCTATACACCTAACGAATCATCTGATGAGCCTCCTGGGCGAGGCTGTTCATATCACATTTATGGATCATATGAGAGTAGTCTATCGCAATCTTGTGGCAGAATTAGTGTTCCTGTCTGCGGTAATGATTCAGATTATCTCGGGAGTGCGTCTCGCCTTCCGAAAACGGAAAACAGTTAAAGGTTTTTTTGAACGACTACAGATCTGGACAGGATTGTACCTAGCCTTGTTTTTAGTTATTCACTTGAGTGCCATATTAGCAGGTCGCTATATACTCAATCTCGATACCAACCTCTACTTCGGCGTGGCAGGTCTGAACACCTTTCCATTTTTCCTGTTTTTTGCGCCATACTATGGTCTTGCCATCATGGCATTCTTTGGCCATATTGCCGCGATTCACTCGATAAAAATGAACCGTGCTATCCTGGGGCTAACGGTTCAAAGACAAGCCACAATCATCCTAATCATTGGAATATGTCTGTCAATAGCGACCCTTTATGGGCTAACCAATGGATTTACTGGCATAGACATACCTGAGTCCTATAATATCTTGATCGGGAAATAGATCTACTTGTGTATTTCATAAAAGACCAGAT
>CAZJTO010000359.1:0-2791 GCA_964548935.1 uncultured Saprospiraceae bacterium | reverse complement strand
GTATCACTTACACATCCTTGATCGGATGCTGCGATTACCGTATAGATTACATCTTCTGATGCACCACTTATATTGGTTATTACATCATTAATTACATTACCTGTATTGGTGGTGTCAATTGTTTCTCCCACTACACTATCGTTAGGCATCGCAAACCATCTATAAGTAGCTGCTCCGTCAACGAGACTATCAAGATTGATCGCAAGCAGTTCATCACTTGCTGCGAAGACTGTAGTATCTACTCCCACTGGCTCAGTAGTAATAGCTACTATGACCATATAGTCATCACCCTGGCATCCTCCTACATACGGAGTGATTGCATATATTACTGTATCCGTTCCGCCACTGACATTAGTATATACATCATCTGCAATAGCAGATATATCGGTTGATCCAGTATCCATGGTCTGATTGACCGCAACAAGATCGTCACCTGTGCTAACTATGGCTACATCAAAGCTATCTATCGTCATTCCTGCGCTATCTACGGTTGCTAATGAGACGTCTATAGTCTCATCACTACATACAATAGCGTTTATGTCCTCAACATTTGGAACAGGGTTAACTGTCAAGACAATAGTGAAGTCTTCTCCTTCACAATCCCCAGAGTATGGTGTGACGGTATAGACTACTGAGTCAACAGTGCCGCTCGTATTCGTAAATGTATCATTGAAGAGTGAATCAACATCAGTAAATCCGCCAGTAGAAGCAGTGCCCACAAGTCCAGGTCCGACATTAGCACTTACCTCAAAACTGTCTATAGTGACATTTCCTGAGCTCGGCAGGGTGATTCCAGCTATCTCACCACTACATACTTCAGCGTCCAGATCATCAGTAAATTCTGGTTGAGGACTTACAGTTAATGTAACTTCTATAGTATCGCTGATACAGCCTTCATCGGTCATAGCTACAATCTCATATATGATGTCTGATGCCGTGCTTTCCGTATTAGTCCATGTATCACCAAATATCTCGAGTGAATCAGACGTCACGCCTTCATCAGCATTACTATCGCCTGCAACGAGGCTGTCAGCATTAGTAATGGAGACGATTTCAAAGCTATCAGCCATTATCGCTGATGTACCATCTAGTACGAGCATAATTCCTGAAGAGTCACCACTACATACTGTCGCATCGAGATCTGACGCCAGAGTAATACCTTCTCGGACAGTCAACGTAGCTGTGGCCGAGGTATCTGAGTCAATTACATTGTCATTTACACTGATGGACGCCACTAGTTGATATTCATTGCCATCCATATCGAAATCTACATCTGTCAGAGACAATAGAGTATCTGTCTCTCCAGTCAATGCTACAAATCCAGCGCCAGAGCCATCATTAACTAACCATTGATAAGTGGTATCATTAGGAGTTGGTAAGGACGATAAAGGTTCTGATATTGATATATCAGCTAACCCAGAAAAATCTCCGTCCATGCCTTCACATAGTTCTAAATCTGTTGGAACATTCATTTCAAGAGATAATAAATCCTCTCCACAATCAATGACAGTATAGGATGCTTCGCCACAGAAGTTAAAACATACAGGGTCACTACCTCCAGTAAAATCATCGAGATCATCACCAAAACTGAGTGCATCTTGAAAGTCTTGTGCTTCACCAAATGACGTAAAAGTATAGGCTGATACTCTATACTCCCCGTTCGCTAAGCCCGTAAAATGACCAGTATTGCTGGTTATAGTAGAATCGGCATAGACTGCAGAACTATCTGTTAAGAAATAGAGATATACATTTTCTCCATTATAAGGGGCTACGGTTGAGACTATTGTTCCATAGTTAGGTCCACTTGCTCTATAGTCACAAGAGGCCTCATTGTAGTCTAAATCGCCATCGCCATCAGCATCTATACATAATGCTTCGTGTACGATTATCGAAGTTTCCACATTAGCACCATCAGGGTCTGTGATTATTAATACATCTACAGTTTGTAGTCCATCAACGAATGTGATGGCTTCGCTTTCAAAAGAAGTCGTTCCGGTGTGACTTTCTGTTGTATCCGTTCCTATAATTATATCATACGTGACTCCTTCATCAAGTCCAGTGACTTCTATTACATACGTACTGGTTGTCGTTATGTTAGTCTCATCGCATGTTGCAATTGCTTCAATTTGAGAATAAGACGACGTGCTGTAAAAGAATGATAATAATAGTACTACAAAACCTACTATAGGCCTACTGGGGTATGAGTGAAATCCGTTCATTTTGCTTAGATTTTTAAAAAAATCAATATTAGCAAGCACCGAAATATATCGGATGCTGTGTAGGTTCAGATCGTCAGACGTAGGTTGTCTTAAACAAATATATGCATATTAACATATATAAAAGAAAAATAATATGAAAATTTTCGCTAGTAGGCTTTAGCGAATAAAACCCGCCCTGTTGACGACGCTCCTGTCAAGATATCTTTACCGCTTTCTACGACTTGATCATCAGGTATACATCGTATAGAAGCTTTAGTTAACTCCTTGATTTTCAACTCGGTCTCAGTGGTGCCATCCCAATGAGCTGAGACAAAACCTCCTTTATCATGGATTACCTCTTTGAAGGTATCAAAGTCATCAACTGCTGTGATGTGATCATCTCTATACTGCTTAGCGCGGTTGAACAAGTTGTCCTGTATCTCCTCGAGGAGCTTATGCACATGCTGAGCGATACCGTCTAATGCAATAGACGATTTTTCTTTCGTATCACGACGAGCCACTTCGACTACATTTTTCTCAAGATCACGTTTGCCTATGCCTATCCGGACGGGTATGCCTTTCATCTCATACTC
>CAZJTO010000358.1:0-2802 GCA_964548935.1 uncultured Saprospiraceae bacterium | reverse complement strand
GAGGATATTGGATTGGAGACATTGGGCATAACAATGGACAAAGGTCTTATCAAAGTCAATGAGTATTATCAAACGAATGTTCCTGGCATATACGCCATAGGAGATGTTGTGGCCGGCGCTGCACTCGCTCACGTAGCCAGTGCAGAAGGAATTATATGCGTAGAAAAGATTGCAGGTGAGAATCCACACCCACTCGATTACGATAATATCCCATCATGTACATACTGCAGTCCTGAGGTGGCATCAGTTGGTATGACGGAAGCTGCAGCTAAGGAGGCAGGTTATGAAGTTAAACTTGGCAAGTTTCCATTTAGTGCATCTGGCAAGGCTAAAGCGGGTGGCGTATCTGAAGGATTCGTCAAGATCATCTATGATGCGAAATATGGTGAGTTGTTAGGAGCGCACTTGATCGGATCTAATGTGACAGAGATGATCGCTGAAATCGTAGTTGCAAGACAACTTGAGACAACGGGTCATGAAATGATCAAATCAGTACACCCTCACCCTACGATGAGTGAAGCGATAATGGAAGCATCTGCTGCTGCATATGACGAAGTGATTCATCTATAGCAATAGCAGTTATCTATAGGAATCGGCTTAGGCCTTAGAACTCCTGAGTGCATTTGTTTATTAACATAGATATGAATAGAGTCGTATTTACAGTATTGGGTTATGTCCTAATGACCGTTGGTATTCTGAGCCTGATCTTAGGCACAATCGGTCTAAGATTGCAGCCCATTTCTTATATCGATAAACTCGTCAGTCCCCTGACTGCATTTATCGTCAAGTTGATGCTTGTAGTGGTTGGTGTCATTCTATTTTACCGAAGTAGAATGAATCCAGCCGATTACGAGTAGAGGCAACAAAAAAAGGTAACACCAGAGGCATTACCTTTTTACAATATTGATATATCAACTAATCCTTTTACAGATCTTTTACCGTATCAATGATATTGGCTGCAACCTTGTAAGGATCTGCATTAGATGCTGGTCTTCTATCTTCTAACCATCCTTTCCATCCTGATTCTACTGTTGCAATAGGAATTCTGATTGAAGCTCCTCTATCAGAAACACCATAAGAGAATTTCTTGATAGACTGAGTCTCATGCTCTCCTGTCAATCTCTGATCATTGTATGCACCATAGGCAGCGATCGCATTCTTGATACGTGCCTTAGGCTTAAACTTATCACAGATATCATTATACTTCTCTTGACTACCACATGTTCTTAATACTGTATTGGAGAAGTTGGCATGCATACCTGAACCATTCCAATCACCTTTTATAGGCTTCGGATGGTATTCAATGTAGTAACCATACTGCTCAGTTAAACGATCCAAGAGATAACGAGCAATCCATATTTCATCTCCTGCTTTTTTCGCTCCTTTTGCGAACAATTGGAACTCCCATTGACCAGAAGCAACTTCCTGATTGATTCCTTCAAAGTTTAATCCTGCTTCGATACAAAGATCGGCATGCTCTTCTACGAAATCTCTACCATGGGTATTCTTACCCCCTACTGAGCAATAGTATAACCCTTGCGGTCCAGGATATCCACCAATTGGAAATCCTAAAGGCAATTGTGTCTCAGTGTCCATTATGAAATATTCTTGCTCAAATCCGAACCAGAAATCTCCGTCATCATCTTTGATAGTAGCACGAGCATTACTTGGATGTGGTGTACCATCAGCTGATAACACCTCAGTCATAACTAAGTATCCGTTGACTCTTGCTGGGTCTGGATAGATAGCGACTGGCTTAAGTAAACAATCAGAGGATCCTCCGGAAGCCTGTTTAGTGGATGAGCCATCAAAAGACCATACTGGACAATCCTTTAGTTCACCACTAAAGTCATTCAATACTTTAGTTTTACTCCTCATATTCTGCGTAGGAGTATAACCATCGAGCCAGAGGTATTCTAATTTAAATTTTGCCATTATCTTTCACTTTGTGATTTAATTGTTAAGTGAAGATATGTCGAGAAGCTTTTCTTACATATTTGCACATATTTACATTTGTTATCACCAATTCAAGTAAATAATTGTAACGAACTGAAATTCAACATCTTAGTGAGTTTAGTTTGTGATGGCTAAAGCAAAGTCGATTTTATAAAAAATGGAAAAATCACGATTTAGAGGACTTTTTAGTGTCAAAAACATGTTTCTGATGTCCTATTTTCGCCTTTTGGGTGTTTTTTTGGCTGTTTTTGTGATTTTTCAATTGTCCTGTTTATCGGCACAATCCAGCCTCGGTAGCGATCTCAATTTATTAATAGAAGACTTTATTGAAGGCCGTCAGGATGATGGCGATTTTGAGTTGATTGAAATCTACGAGAACATCTATGATGCTGCCCAAAAACCTAGGAACCTTAATACTGTATCCGCCGAAGAGTTAAGAAACTTATTTGTGATCGCCGAAGTGGATATCAATAAGATCATATCACACCGAGAGCGATATGGTGCGTTCGCAGATATCAATGAACTCCAGGCGATACAAGGTATAGAGTTATCCACCTTAAAACTACTCAGCCAACTGACCTATGTCTCTGACGGTGAAATTAAGCCCCTAGCGCAGATACAATCTAATACTGAAGTACTAGTCAAAGTCAGGAGAGAACTTGAAACACGAAGAGGATTTAGATCATTAAATGGTGACGACCCTGTCTATGCGGGTAGCGCTAACTACCTCCTACTCCGAATCAACCATAAAAATGATCAACAACTGTCCTATAATTTAACTTTAGAAAAAGACGCAGGAGAGTCGTTCTCAACCGTAAGTCAAGGATTTGATTATATCTCTGGTTA
>CAZJTO010000357.1:0-2808 GCA_964548935.1 uncultured Saprospiraceae bacterium | reverse complement strand
GGTGCCACACCTCGATCTATAGTGTCCATGATCTTCCAGGAATCGATATTCATTACTGCGATAGCAGGATATATCGGACTGGTAGTAGGTATTGCGGCATTAGCAGGGTTGAGCTTCTTGGAGACAGAGTTTTTTAGGAGGCCTGAGATTAATATATGGATAGCGATTGCAGCAACAATGATCTTAATCTTAGCAGGTGCCTTAGCGGGACTCCTGCCTGCTATACAGGCAAGCCGCATTAATCCAGTTGAAGCCATTAAATCTGATTAGTATGGGAATATTTGACAGAGATAAATGGCAGGAGATATTCGCCACCATCATGAAGAACAAGCTGCGAAGCTTCTTGACTGCGCTCGGCGTGTTCTGGGGGATCTTCATGCTCGTCTTTCTGCTCGGTATGGGCAAGGGACTGGAGAATGGCGTTTATAAAGATTTTGGAGCACGTGCTAAAAATATTATGTACGTATGGGCTTCAAGGACAACGCTCCCTCATGATGGTCTCCCTCAAGGGCGCAGAGTACAACTTAATCTCAGTGATATCGACTACCTAAAAGAGAAGGTCGAGGAGATCGATCTGATCGCTCCTCGTAATGAGGTAGGGCCGTTCAATATGGAATATATGGGAGAAGGCGCAAGCTATAATGTGCGTGGAGAACTTACAGATATGCCCATCATCGAAGCCTTCAAAATACATGAAGGCCGATATATCAACGATGGCGATATCCTCGAAGCACGTAAAGTTACCGTGATCGGTACGACGACTAAGGATGTACTCTTCGGAGATCGTGAAGCAATAGGTGAGCACATTACGATTAAGGGTATAGACTTCAAGGTAGTCGGTGTATTTGGTCCTGATCAGGTAAAGGAATGGACCAGAGAAGATACCGAAGTAGCGGTTGTGCCATTGACTACGCTCAGCCGTGCTTTTGGTACGGGAGATCGTATAGGATACATGGTGGTCTCAGCTAAGCCCGGAACCAGAGTGGCAGAGATGGAGCCCAAGATCAGAAAGCATCTGAAGGAAATCAACAGAGTCCATCCTGATGATCCACAGGGCATCGGAGGCTTTAATCTCGAAAAAGAATTTCAACAGGTTCAAGGACTCTTCCTGGGCATCAAGATATTCCTATGGTTCGTAGGGATAGGAACCCTGTTAGCAGGGATCATTGGAGTGAGTAACATCATGCTCATCATCGTCAAGGAGCGCACCAAGGAGATTGGGATACGTAAGGCACTGGGCGCAACCCCTGGTTCCATAATCAGCATGATACTGACTGAGTCAGTGTTCATAACAGCTCTATCGGGATACTTGGGGATACTCTTAGGAACCTTCATGATTTGGGTGATCAATTATGGCCTCGGTATGGCTGGCGATGTTGATAATTTTCACAATCCTGAGATAGACTGGTATGTGGGTGTATTTGCACTCATCGTGCTTGTTGTCGCAGGAACGATAGCTGGTTTTATCCCAGCATTACAAGCCGCTAAGGTCAACCCTGTGGTAGCCTTAAAAGATGAATAACTCTATTACAAACTATAAATTAATCGAAAGATGAATAAAGGATGTCTTTTTGTAGCTCTTGGGTTTTTAGCCCTGTCAGTAGTGGGATTGGCGTATTACTTCTATAGCCAATCTGGAGGTGGTCCGGTTGAGTATGAAAGCACTAAGGCAGAAGTGCGCACCATACTTAACAAAGCAGTAGCGACTGGCTCAATCAAGCCACGTCTGGAGGTCAATATTAAGCCACAGGTATCAGGTGTCATTGATGAACTCTATGTCGAAGCAGGACAGATCATCAACAAAGGCCAGAAGATTGCACGAATCAAGCTCATCCCTAATGAGGTCAATATTAATAGTGCACAATCCAATGTCGAGCTTGCCCGAATCCGAGTCCGAGAGGCGGAGCGTGAACTAAGCAGACAGTCAGAAGTCAATAGTAATGAGCTCGATGTCAAAGAGGCAGCAAGAAGTCTTGACGTTGCCAAGAAAGAAGAAGAGCGCAATCGTCAACTTCTCGACGATGGCATTATCTCAGAGCAGGACTATTTACAGTTTAAGTTGGATCTGGACTTGCGTCAAAATGCTTATGATAATGCTGCGCTACTTTCTTCCAATACCCTTGGGCAGGTAAAAGCTCAACTCGACATACGCAAACAAGAACTTGAAGCCGCCGAAAACAATCTACAGCTCCTGCGTGAGGGACGCACTAATCGCTCTAATCAGGTTAACAATGTTGTTGTATCAACAGTGGATGGTATGGTGCTCGATGTGCCTGTAGAGGAGGGTAGCTCAGTCATCGAGCGTAACAACTTCAATGAAGGAACGAACGTAGCGGTGGTCGCAGATATGAAGTCTCTCATTTTTGAAGGCAAGGTCGACGAGTCTGATGTCGGCAAACTACAAGAAGGCATGGAGTTACAGCTGACAGTTGGAGCCATCCCCGAACACAAGTTTGATGCTCTCCTCGAATTTATCTCACCTAAAGGAACAGAAGAAGAAGGCATCGTAAAGTTTGAGGTAAAAGCCGCCCTGAAGCCCTACAGTGATGAGGTGTTCTTAAGAGCAGGATATAGCGCCAACGGTGACATCATCATCGATAAGAAAGATGACGTCATAGCCGTACAAGAGCGAGATGTCATCTATGATGGCGACTCCGTCACCTATGTGGAGCGAGTAGTCGGCGATCAGGAGTTTGAACGACAAGAAGTAGAGCTTGGCTTGTCTGATGGCCTTTATGTAGAAGTCGAAGGTGGTATTGATACATCTACTCAGATTAAGCTACAGTTAGATCCAACGGCAGGGGAGTA
>CAZJTO010000356.1:0-2809 GCA_964548935.1 uncultured Saprospiraceae bacterium | reverse complement strand
ACTCAAGGCTTGGAGCTAACAAGGTTAACCTTGCAAAAATAGTAAAATGAATTAAATTTCAGATATAATACACACTATATGAGCGCATAACACATATTAATTTTATTTAATATGAAAATCTGTCTTGAGACACTTTATATACAATCAGGCTTACACTTATAGTTTTAAGACAAGTTTGCCCATTTTTTGGCCGTTGAACAGCTTCAGAAAAACTTCGTGAAAGTTCTCCATACCTTCATAGATATCCTCCTTGCTTTTTAACTTGCCCTGAGCCATCCACTGGCCCATTTCCATGGCAGCCTTATTATAGTCCGCAGCATAATCCATCACAACCATACCTGTCATGGACGCTCTGTTTACTAGTAGGGATAAATAATTCTTAGGACCCGTGATTGCTTCTTTATTGTTGTATTGTGATATGGCTCCACAGATAACGATTCGTGCATTTCTACGGATTTGAGTAAGAGCAATGTCTAATATATCACCACCGACATTATCAAAGTATACATCTATACCCTTAGGGCATTCTTCCCTTAAACTTTTATGGACATTTTCATTCTTGTAATCTATCGCTCCATCAAAACCCAGTACGTTTTTCACATAGTCGCATTTCTCGGATCCACCAGCGATTCCCACAACATGACAGCCCTTAATCTTGGCAATCTGACCAACAACACTACCCACCGCTCCAGCAGCACCAGACACTAACACTCGATCTCCTTCTTTGATCTTACCAACTTCTATTATCCCAAAGTATGCCGTCATCCCAGGCATACCCAATGTGCCGATATAGCATGGCAACGGCGCTAAATCAGGTTGTACTTTATAAAAGCCCTTGCTGTCACCGACCGCATACTGTTGGACTCCTCCCCAACCTGAAACATAGTCACCAACTTTAAAATCAGGATTCTTACTTTCTACTATCTTACCTGCAGTGCCAGCCCGCATGACTTCTCCAATTTGTACTGGTGGAATATAAGACTTCACATCATTCATCCATCCTCGCATAGCGGGATCAAGAGATACGTACATCTGCTCTATTAGAAACTGCCCTTCTTCAATATTGGGTTTAGGGATTTGAATCAATTTCCAAGTGTCTTGATCCGGCAGACCGGTTGGCCTTTTCGCAAGTAGTAGTTGTTTATTCATAATATTCAATATAGATACTAACGCCAACATATTCTTGTAAGCGTATTATTCTTCACTGTTAAAAGTCTATTTTGCGTAACAATAATTAGCGGCTGAAACATATAAACCACAAGATTTTCTGGCCCCCAGTAGTTCTCATTACTGCGGCGTTGATCACATCAGTTATTAATCAATCAGGATTCGAGAAATTAGTAACTGGGCTAAATGATTGGATTCTTAAGTCTTTTGACTGGCTTTTTACGATAGCTGGTTTTAGCTGTGTAGTGATCGTCTTAATACTATTAATATCACCCGTATCACGAATCAAAATAGGTGGCCCGAACGCTTTACCACTGCTTAGCAGATGGAAATGGTTTAGCATCACTCTGTGTACTACAGTTGCCACAGGCATCCTGCTATGGGGAGCAGCAGAACCACTCTTTCATTTGCATGATAGCCCTTCTGGTCTTGGATATGCAGCCAATAGTCCTGAAGCAGCACAGTTTGCCATGTCTACCATGTTCATGCATTGGACCATTACGCCATATAGCATATATACATTGGCTGGTTTACTATTTGCATTGATGTACTATAATCAGAAGAGGCAAGAAAACATTTCTGCATTACTCTTTCCTGTGCTCAGACAGGCGAGTGAAGGGCCTATAGGCGTGATCATGAATATTCTCTGTTTGTTTGCCCTGACAGCAGGTATGGCAGCGAGTTTGGGAAGTGGCATTTTGACGATCTCAGGTGGCTTAGACAGATTTACACCCCTTGAATCTTCGTCCGGTCTCAACTTTAGTGTTGGCTTATTAATCGTGTTTGTATTCACCTTGAGTGCGGTAAGTGGACTTCAGAAAGGTATAAAAACGCTATCTGATTACAATATCAAGTTATTCATATTCTTAGCAGTCTTTGTCTTTATTCTTGGAGTTCCTAAGGAATCCTTGATACTGGGCTGGCAGGGTTTAACAGATTTTGTCGTCAATTTCCTTCCTCGCAATCTCATGATGGACAACCGTATTGATGCTGCCTGGTCAAGATCATGGACCATCTTTTACTGGGCCAATTGGATCGCTTGGACACCTATTACCGCGATCTTTTTAGGTAAAATAGCACGGGGATACACTGTTAGACAGTTTGTAGTCTTCAATCTAGTCTTGCCATCATTGTTCAGTGCATTTTGGATGATCGTGTTTAGTGGTAATGCCATACATCGGAGTATGTCGCAACCTGATCTGGGCTTGTTTGAATCCATGAATGAGGGAGGTCCTGAGTCAGTATTTTACACGTTGATGGACTTCGTCCCGTTGGGAGTATTCATCAGTATGTTATTTCTGATCATAGCATTTCTCTCCTATGTTACTGCAGCTGATTCTAATACAACAGCGATGAGCGGTATTTGCCACAATCAAAAGGATTATGATACTCAGACTGTGCAGAATCCTGTAATCCTTAAGATCATATGGGGCTGTATAATAGGGGCGTCAGCAGTAATCATGATCAACTATGCAGGTATCGACGGTATTAAAATGCTCTCCAACATTGGAGGATTGCCTGCCTTACTCTTAATAATAGTTATTTGTATTGGCGCCATTCGCATCTTGATGAATCCGAAACTTGCCAAGTACAAAGACTAAGAATTTTTATTCATTGAGGACCACAACTGGAATATGGATAT
>CAZJTO010000355.1:0-2861 GCA_964548935.1 uncultured Saprospiraceae bacterium | reverse complement strand
TAGTTACTTATGAACAGGAAGAGGATTATACTGAGCAAATTAAACTAGTAAATGAACTAAAATCACTTATTCCTCAAGTGAATCGCTATAAGTATGAAGCGGAGATTCTTACGATTGCCGGTATACTGGATTTAAAAAGGGGGAATCACGAAAACGCTCTTAAAAACCATTTTAAGGCTCTGGCCATAAAAGAAGAACACAATAGTTCTGGACAGGCATTTAATCATCATCAAATTGGAGCAATATTATCATCTCGACTAAACTATCAAGAGGCTCTAAACAAATTTCGTGATGCCAGATCAATCTATCTCCGGGAAGGAAAGGATCCACCTAAATTACTCCAAAGAATAGGTCGAGTTTTTTTAAGAATGGGACAATTGGATTCATCACAGCACTATTTCGAAAGGTCCATCGTACGTGCAGAGGAATTGAATAATATGCTCATAAAGGGGACGTCTATCTCTAATCTTGCAGAGGTCAGTTTAGACAGAGGGGCGTACGAAGAATCAATAGTGTACTTAGATCAAAGTGTTGAACTAAGAAAAAACAAAATGACCATTGCTCATGAGATTACCTTACATAAGCTCTATGCCCGAAATTACTTGCAACTAAGAAATCTGACCTTAGCCCGAGAATACATCAATAAATCACTCCATCTTGCCAATGACCTATCTAGCTATGGCGCCTTGAGTCAAGCCTATGAGATTAAAGTGCTTATTGACAAGGAGCAAGGATATCAAGACTCGCTCTTGATGGATTATGAGCTATGGATTAGGAGTCTTGACTCATTCTATTTGATTGAAAACAATCAAAACTTTAATACAGTCTATCAAGAGTTGGGTGTTGCACAAAAGGAAAACACCATAAAACAAAAGAACCAGGAGTTATCTATGGTGAATAGGCGCATTAGAAATATTATTGGAGTAGCCACAATCATGCTGCTCGCATTAACCATGTTAGGATACTTATATAGGAAGAAAGTAAGCTACGAGCGAACCATCATAGCGCAGAATGACACCATCAAAAAAGCGCTTGCAGAAAAAGAAGTCCTCCTCAAGGAGATACATCATCGGGTCAAAAACAATCTTCAGGTTATCTCATCACTCCTTGGCTTACAAGGACTTTCTATTAAAGATGCTAAGGCTAAGGCTGCAATCCAAGAAGGGCGATCTAGAGTACACTCGATGTCATTGATACATCAGAGTCTATACAAGAAGGATAACCTTACAGGTATTGAGATGAAGCCTTATCTCGAGAAATTAGCAACAGATCTCATCGCTACCTATAACTATCAGGATATAAATATTCAATCAGTGATCAATAGTGAGGATATTACATTAGATGTAGAGACGGTGGTGCCAGTCGGCTTGATTATTAATGAGCTCGTGACTAATAGTGTGAAGTATGCTTTTGAAGGGCGCCGATCGGGTACTATTACTATTGAATTGATGGAGCATGATGATAAACTAAGATTATCTGTTTCTGATGACGGCATTGGACTTGAAGACAATGATTTGCAGGCTAAAAAAGATAGTTTTGGTCATCAGCTGATCCGTACGTTTAGACAAAAACTGGATGCCGACATTGAAATACATGGTATAGATGGGACGTCTATCTTGTTCTTAATCGGAGATTATAATGTTATTCGCAATTCTTAAGTTCTTATTCAGAGCCTCTAATATCTCTCATGACAGAAATCTAAATTGATACTCTAACTGTATCCGAAACAATGTGTAAGAAGACTCATTAGGCAACACTTCAGGATCAACTATCAGGAAACTATACTTTAGTATAGGTCGATTTATGATTAGAATCAGCATCCTTGTAAATCGAGGCATGAACAAGTCTTGATACGACTATTCAATCAAGAAATTCTATAGTATGAGTATCAAAGTGTTAATTGTAGAGGATGACCCAATTATTGCGGATCATCTAAGCCAGTTATTGAGATTAGAGGGTTTTTGCAATTTAGGTATAGCACATACAGGTGAGCGTGCGCTTGACATGATCAGTACCTTACAACCGGATCTATGTATTTGTGATATTCACCTAGGTACTGGAATGTCTGGAATCAACGTAGCAGAGGTGCTTAGATCCAAGTATCAGACGCCGTACATTTTTCTGACATCATTTGACGATGATGCTACGATTGAAGAGGCAGAAAAGCAAAGTCCCTATGGATACATTGTAAAACCTTTTCAGGATAGAACTTTAATCGCCACAGTAAAGATTGCTTGGTCCAATTACCAAAAACAGAAATCCGCTAATGAACTGTCTAAGCCTGATTTAGAATCGAGGATCGATGTCAGTTTTACTGCACGAGAATTTGAAATTATTACAGCACTTATCAATGGCGAAAGCTACAAGCATATAGCTCAGTCACTTTTCTTGACTACAGATAGTATAAAATACCATGCTGGAAAAATCTACAAGAAATGCGGTATTACCAGTAGATCAGCCTTGTATAGTAGGCTGTTGTATTAGTCGAAGCTGTTTAATCGCCACTTTCATCTTCTTCCAAATTATTAGTGCTTCATCATCACTGCTAGCCCCTGTGCGATAAATCTTTTTTTGAGCTACAAATATCAAGAACCGAATTGTCGAGAGACAGTTTTCTGCTTAATACTACCACCCTTCAATCTTACCCATATGGGTAAGAAATTACCTTAATGATGATCTGATCTTTAGGTCATGATAAAAACACTTTTATCCATCATAGCAGAAGCTTCTGATATTATCACTGATCTGCAGTCCAGGGAGGCCACGCTGATACAGATAAGGGAAGATTTCTCAGATATAGATGAGCTATTAACTAAACATTCTATTAAAAACAAAAACTTAGAATCATGACACAAACAGGT
>CAZJTO010000354.1:0-2866 GCA_964548935.1 uncultured Saprospiraceae bacterium | reverse complement strand
GCTCCATCCAGCACCATGCTCACCAATTCTGTAAAGGGTAATTTTTTGATGGATAGATCCTCCGTTGGGTCAAAGGCCGTATCTCCCATAGTTAGCTTCTGAGCGACATAGACAGAGCCGTATTCATCGGTGACAGAATTGGAGGTGTGGATGTCCAAGAGATGTTGCCAATAGTCAGCAATCAGGCCAGTCTCCTCTTGTAGCTCACGTTGAGCAGAAATCAAGGGATCTGTATCCAGTTGACCGCCCCCCATGGGAATCTCCCAAGAGTATTGGTCGATTGTATACCTATGCTGACCAACGATCCAAGTGTTCAGCTCCTCATCGAGAGGTATGATTCCTATCGCTAGGTTTTTGAAGTGCACTTTTCCGTAGATGCCTTTAGTATTATTTGGGGTAATCACATTATGATGTTCTACGGTGATCCAAGGGTTGTCATATACTTGTTCTGAATCAATCTTTTTCCAGTTGTTAGCCATATTAAGTTGTATAAAAAAAGGCCGCCAAAATGATAGCGACCTTATATATTTAGAAATGAGCAGTTGTGGCATTGACTTATGCCAGCCTCATTCGTTCTAATCGATAATACTCTGAGAATGAGATCATCCTCATGCTCTCCTCATCCCATAATTTATTTGCAGTAAGCTTGATGCTATCCCAGAATGTGATCACATTGGCATATTTCGTAAATAGCGGATTTTCCTTCATACATTTCTCTAAGTTGTAGTTAGGGATACGTGCACTCAGGTGATGTATGTGATGGATGCCGATGTTGCCTGTCAGCCATTGTAGCACCTTAGGAAGCTTGTAGTATGACGATCCTCTGATCGCTGCTAGTAGAAAGTCCCAATTCTTGCGCCATCTCATGTATCCTTCTTCATGTTGATGTTGAACATAAAAGAACCAAAATGCTATGATGAAGAATGTAAATACTAAAAACAACTGAATGAACAGAAATTTCTGCCAGCCTAATAGAAATGCCAAACCACTATATACAGAAAATAGGAGGAGATTATTAATGACCTGAGTCCTACGAATCTTATGCCAACTCTTCATTTTGAATGTGGGCCATCTATTAGAGAAAACCATATACCACAATGGAGCAACGAAGAATAACACAAACGGAGTTCTAAATACTCGATATCCAAGGCGTCCCCAAAATCCCCTGTTTCGGTATTCCTCTACAGTCAGGAAGTCAATATCTCCAATATCACGCTCTTCTAACTGTCCGGTGTGTCCATGGTGATGATTATGCACTTTTGCCCAATATTTAAAGGGTATTGTGCTGAATAGACTACAGATCAACCCAATGGCATTGTTCCATCTTTTAGAGCCCAAAAAGGACTGGTGACCGCAATCGTGCTGAATGATAAATATCCGTACCAAGAAAAAAGAATTGATTAGTCCCAATGCGATCGTTAGAATCAAAGAGTATGACCATGCGAAATACATCAGTACCCATAATGCCAAATAGGGTAGGAATGTAGTACACAATTGCAAAATGGCCTTCTTCTGATCAGGCTTTTGATACTGAACAATAATGTCCTTCCAATTCTTAAGCTTCTCTTGGATCTCGATTTCGAGCGAGTCCAAATTCGATTTTACTATATTATTATTCATAGAAGATTAGTCACTAATATCAATGTTGGCAAATATAACGAAGTCACGCACCTTGTGATATATTTCATCATAGGACTTTTTGTCCGTCCACATATGTACCAACCACTGTTATCGAGTGAATGTTTTCCTTGGGCACCTGAAATGGATTTTTCTCAAGAATAACAAAATCGGCTTTTTTGTTCACTTCTAATGATCCAATTCTATCATCCATGTGCAGTTGCCACGCTGCATCGATCGTAATTGCCTTTATAGCTGACTGAAGATCTATGGCTTGCTCTGGACCTATAAGCTGACCCGATTGAGTGAGTCGAGTGACCGCAGTGCGCACTGCAAGTAGCGGATCTGGTCGATACATTGGTGAATCATTATGGAGGGATAGTCGATGTCCTCGTTGTACAGCATCTCGCAGGGGCATCATGCGTCCCGCTTGTTCTGGGCCTATAATACTTGATGCAAGCGCATCTCCGTAGTAATAGATATGGTTGATATGGAAGCTTGGCGTGATACCTATACTCTTCATCTGTGATAGCTGAGCCTCAGTTACCAGTGCTAAGTGTTCAAAACGATGCCTTCCAGTTGTCAGATCGTATCCATTAAGTCTTAGTGTGTCAATGGTATTTAGGGCGATCTGTACGGCACTATCACCTTGTACATGTATAGATAGTTGATAATTGCTATCGAGGGTAGATTTGAATAAGGACTCGTAGATCGGCGTATAGTGCATGCTATGGCCATAAGAGTCTTCTGCGATACCCAGTTTTTTGTTCAGCGAGCTATTGAGATAGGGCTCTCTCATCAGCATACTACCTGTATAGGGACTCCCATCTACCCAATATTTTTGACCGAGCTTACTCATGGCTTCATCGGGATTACCATCATTGTGATCATAGACTTTGCCGGTTCCTATATCGTAATAGAACAACCGAAGCGATAGTGGATCATCCGCTGCGATGTCCTTGCAAATGTCGATTGGGTTGATTCCCGGCATGATTCCTATGATTCCGGTAGCGCCTATTGTAGTTATGCCAGCTGCGTTGTATCTGCTATACATCTTGGTGATTTCAGTCTTGGCTTGTGTCTGAGATAAGGGTGGCAGCGTAGTGACCATAGGTATTACTGTGGCTGACTCTGTTGTCATTCCAGTAAGTCTGTTATACTCATCTCTGACATAATGCCCACCTCCTATTGGATCAGGAGTATCCTTCGTGATATTTCCTTTTTTGAGAGCAAGTGAGTTGAAATAATG
>CAZJTO010000353.1:0-2876 GCA_964548935.1 uncultured Saprospiraceae bacterium | reverse complement strand
AAGCTCAACTGTGGAGTGAAACCTTATACAATGCGGACCTCGTAGATTATATGATATTCCCTAAGATTTTTGGTTTAGCTCAACGAGCATGGTCACCAAGCACGACTGATTATACTACTGAATATCACGACTTCGTCAATACAATAGGACAACGAGAACTGCTCAGATTAGATAGTTATAATGATGATGGTATACAATATCGCATCCCTCCTCCGGGCATTAATCGCAATGGTGAGATCATCGAGATGAACATCCTCTATCCGGGCTTAGAAATACGATATACAATAGACGGCAGTGAGCCTACAAAACAATCATCTCTCTATGCGGGTCCAATAAAATACTCGATTGGCACAGTCATAAAAGCTAAGGCCTACAATACTATAGGACGAGGCAGTAGGGTAAGTACTATTAATTGATTTTATCGCCTCGTAATCAAGGGTTTATACGCACAAAACCTACTCAATTGTGTCGGCTATCTTACTTGTGAAGAAATTGTAGGCTCATATCCCAAGCGTGGCATAGAAGTTGGCTTATCCATGTTACTTACAATTTAATAACATGAAGCTTTACACACTTCTAGCCATAGCGCTATTACAATGTTCGTACGCCTATGCACAACAAGCGAACGAAGAAATTGAGCATTTCTGCTGTCAAGGCGGTGACTGCATTGAGGAATTCATACCGCTAGATCCACCTGGTGGTGTCAGCAACAATGTGAGTTGTGCCATATCGAGTGCAACAGCCTATGCACAACTATCTCCACCACAAATGTTTGATGCATTGTTGGCAGCGCACGAACCACAGTTCTGTGTCTATCGCATATTAGTTTCGTTCAATACGATAGAGTCCCCAATTGTGTTTTCTGATGAACACGTACGTACAGTAGCCTTGTTAGCACAGCCATACTTTTCAAGCTTTAATGGTGTAAATGATAACGGGAGTTTAGCGATGATGACATATCTCGGACTGGCAGTCCAGTTTTCGGCTGACTTTCCTAGTATGATAAGCTTCTCTCCACAGACATGGGAGGCCATTGAGAATTCTGTGATGAAATATCTTGTCAACCCAGTAAATAAAATTGAATCCGAGGTGGCCCTCTTTACAACTTCGCATTTTCTCAATGCTACTGCCAGAGACTCACTTAACTCTAAGGTTGAAATTATACAGTTTGCAGGTGGTCTATTAGACGACTTGGCAGCGGATGGCTACAGCGATTTAGAGGAGATATATCCATATTATTTCTGTTATTACTATTTACTGGATATATACTTTAGATACGGCCCACTCAACCAAGAGTTCCTGGTTGAACTTGAGAATCATACTGACGTCATCACCAGTCTAGAAGAAGTAGCAACTAATACTAACCTCACCGCCGAGACATTCAGTTTCTTTGGAGATTTATCAAATTTTTCTGTCGTTGGCCTTGCCAATATGATCAATCACGAAGCTATAGAGCCAAATATCATTGATGCACTCAATGAGGTCAATGATACGTATGAGTCCTTTAGTCCACAATGGTTAACCGCTGCTTTTCAGCTTGCAGAACGCGATGAGACTTTTGAACACACAACTGAGAGCCTCACATCAGAGCTGCGCACTCGCACATTGCCCAATACCCATGTTTTTGATGAAGGGAGGTTTATCATGGAGACTCCGCTCTCATATGAGGAGGCGCAGGCGCTTTATGAAGCATCACTAGAAGTAAGAGCACAGTTTTTCAGACTCATTGGAGACCATAGTGTTGTACCACAAGATCAAAATGATACGGTCACAGCCGTGGTTTATGGTACGAGACAAGACTATGTCGATTTTAATAATCTACTATACGGTATAAATTTCCCAAACTCGGGAGGTATATATATTGAGATATTCGGAATATTTTTCACTTATGACAGAGAAGAGCATGAGAGCCAATTCACACTTGAGGAACTCTTCAGGCATGAGTATACGCACTACCTTCAGGGAAGGTACTTGATCCCAGGAGGCTGGGGTGTTGCAGAAATATATCAAAACAGCCGAATGGTATGGCTCGAAGAAGGGATGGCACAATTCCTTACTGGCGCTACCAAAACAGATGGAATAGGTCTGCTGGAAGTAACCCGTGAACGGGTGACCAATCACGGGGCAATTCAGGATTTTGATGACATCTTCTCATCATCATATGCCTCTGGAAATGCTCTGTCATACTACGATTTTAGTCCCCTATTATGGCACTACTGGTGTGAGAATGATCAAGAGCTCATTGATGAGATGCTCACCTATGTGAAGCAGTCAAACATTCCTGCTTTTGATTCTCTCATTACATCCATCCGAAACGACGCTGAACAGGAACAAGAGTATATAGACTTTATCAATGCCAATATCACCAGAGACTTTTTATGGTCTACACCTGTAACTGAGTCGGTTGATTACCAGTCGCTGAACTCCATCGATTTGGATGAGCTCATGGCAAATATTGAAAGTATAAATCCGCGTTTTGACGCTCAAAGCTCTTCTGTTTCTGGTGAAATGAATCAGGAAAGATTTAGGATTGACGGAATCTGGCAGCGTGATGCTGACGAGACCATTGAAGAGGAAATCAATGACTTGTTGATCTCCCTCAGCTCAGAAGATGAACTTGATCCGCACAACTTTAATGTTGCTTATTACGCATCGGAGGAAAGTAACGGGCTTGTACCATTTATTTTAGAAGGTCCAGTTGGTAGAGGTTGCCAATTGCCTGAAGACGATCCCGCTTTATTTGTGGATAGCACCTACGCCCTACTGTTTCACTTCTCTGGTGATTATGAAAGTCGAAACATTCGGATAAGAGAGATCGGAGAGACAGAATGGGACTACAACAGCGCATCGAGCACGAACTTTATTGATAGTCTCCT
>CAZJTO010000352.1:0-2877 GCA_964548935.1 uncultured Saprospiraceae bacterium | reverse complement strand
GTGAAAGTTTGGTGGCAAGGTCCCCATCATTTGTGATGAGTAGCAACCCCGTTGTGTTTCTATCAAGTCGACCGACTGGATAGACACGCTCCTTGACCTTATTTTCTAATATTTCCATGACCGTCTTGCGCCCTCGTTCATCCGACGTAGTTGTGACTACATTTTTAGGCTTATTCATGAGGATATAAATCTTCTTCCTCTCCAGCCGTAATTTCTTTCCTTGATAACTGACGGTATCACCCTCTTTTACAAAGTAGGAGGGGTCTTTATTGACTTCGCCATTGACTTGGATCTCACCATTTTTGACGAGCTCTGCCGCCTTACGACGTGAGCACACCCCACTATGGGCTATATACTTGTTGAGTCTGTAGGGTTCGTAAGACATAAGATTTAAAATCGAATAGTTACGCCAAGTTAGTCCAATAACTGGGTTGGTAATCTGTTTGAGTTACAGTTTAGTGCAGTCTAGAATGGGATATCCTCTTCATCCACATTAATACGAGACCCCTTAGTTACAAATGACTGCGCAGCAGCTCCGGTCGTTGGATCTCTGAAGTCTCCCATGCCCGTCATAGGCTGGTTGAATTGTGAGAAGTTCCCATTTTCAAATCGTACAAACTGTGGTATGAATCTCAAATTGACCGTATCAAGACTACCGTTACGATGCTTGGCGATGATGATCTCTGCAAGATCCTGAGGTACATCAGCATCTTCTTCCATCTCATAGTAGCTTGGTCGATAGATGAATGATACGATATCTGCATCTTGCTCGATTGCACCAGATTCCCTAAGATCTGATAGCACAGGACGCTTGCTGCCCCCTCTCGTCTCTACCGATCGACTCAGCTGGGAGAGTGCAATAACAGGTACATTCAATTCCTTAGCTAGTCCCTTGAGTGCACGAGATATCGAACTAATCTCTTGCTCACGGTTACCTTTCTTGGAGTTAGGTGCTCCTGTCATCAACTGTAGGTAATCGATCACGATCATCTCTATCTGATGATTTTGCTTGAGGCGTCGACACTTTGCTCTTAATTCAAATACGTTGATACCTGGAGTATCATCAATAAATATCGGCGTATCTGCCATCTTATCTATAGAGGCATTGAGTCGCAACCACTCATCTTGCGACAACTGACCATTACGCAATTTTCTACTATCGATATCGGCTTCTGACGAGATCAGACGCTGTACAAGTTGCAGATTAGCCATCTCCAGTGAGAATATCGCCACGCCTCTACCTGACATAGCGGCATTTAACGCTAGGGAAAGCACAAATGCCGTCTTGCCCATCCCTGGACGTGCAGCAAGGATGATGAGATCGGATTTCTGCCACCCAGATGTCAACTTATCCAGGTCATCAAATCCTGTAGGAACCCCTGTTATCGCTTCATCTTTTTGGCTGATGGCCTCTATCTCCTTTCGGGCCTTTACAGCAAGAGCACTGAGTTTTTCATAACCGGTGTTAAGGTTAGTATCAGTAATCTCATACAACTGCTGCTCGGCCTCATCTAATAGCTCAAACACATCTTTTTCGTCCTCGTAACTATCCTTAATAGTTACTGTGGACACTCTGATTAACTCTCTCTGGATATATTTCTGAGATATGATGCGGGCATGGTATTCGACGTTCGCAGCTGAGGCCACTTTATTGGTAAGCTCCAGCAGGTAATTTACGCCACCTACTTTATCAAGTTTCTTGGCTTTTTTGAGGGATTCATGTACGGTTAATAGATCTATAGGTTGTGAACTGCCGAAGAGTTCGAGCATCACCGCAAATATCTCATTATGCGCATCCTTGTAGAAACTCTCAGGTTTCAGAATTTCTATCACTGATGGAAGTCCATCTCTGTCCACTAATAATGCGCCGAGTACTGCCTCTTCTAACTGGATGCTCTGTGGCATGACCCGGCCATACAACAACGCATTAGCGTCTGCATCTCTCTTAACGGTACGCATACCAACACCTTCAACCTTCAATGGATTACTATCCGACATCCTTTTCCTTATCGCGTTTTAACAGCTTTGCTACTCCATATTGGGGGTAGCGAGGGCCAAAACTATCTAATAAATATTAAAATAAACTAAATGTGTGAACGAGGCAATTCTTAGGATTTTGTGGATAAGCATTTTAGTACATGTTAGTAACCCCTACTCTTGTGTTAATAACATTTTTTTACCCTACAATTACTTGATAATCAAAGGTTAAAAAGAAAAGGATAACAGAGCTCATGCTCTATTATCCTGTTTATAACTTATTATAAATTTTTATTCTATGAACTAATCATAGATAATGTGCTCACAAGTCTGATTTTACAATATGACTTGGTTGGTGGTCGTCTCTTAGTTTTTGCCAACGTTGTTGAGCTTTTGGGAGACCATCTTCACTACTTCCTCTTGATTGAACATGGCAGCTTGCATTTCTTTTTGCTCTTGCGCATTTTTCACTAGCGCCTCTTCAGCTTTTCGAATCGTTTCTTTGGCCTTTTCAATGTCCTTGTATAGATTCTTCTCATCTTTCACAAGCTTATCCAAATCCTTGCTCATACCTTTAAGAGTCCCCTCTTCGTAATTGAGCTCATCCTTTACAACTTCTTTCTCCACGGCATATCCGTAATCTGTGAGTAAGTGCTCTGCCCCATCAATTTGTGATGGATACGCATCGGAGTTGAGATAGTCATCACCTGACTTTATCCAAAAGTACGCACGTGTGTAATCGTCAAACTCTTCGAATTTTGTGGCTATGCTTACAGTTTGTTCTTGATCGATAGCAGGTATGATCACATCATATAGATAGAATTCCTTCTGCTTACGATTGCGATCTACCTTCCCAAACTCCTTGGCAAAGTCTTTCCAACAACCTTCGGCCTTCTTAGA
>CAZJTO010000351.1:1168-2896 GCA_964548935.1 uncultured Saprospiraceae bacterium | reverse complement strand
TGAACCACTTTCAACGTCATCATGAAGGATAGCACAAACAGTATAAGAATCCAAACGGATAGAACAGAGTACCGCGAACATAGCGCTCCACTATTTCTTACTTCAAGCTTTACATATCACGATGCAGAGCATGCCCAAACTATGTTTAAGGGTGAGGGTGAAGGAAATATCTATTCTCGCTTTACAAATCCTAACACCACTGAGCTCATCAATAAGGTATGTGCCTTGGAAGAAGCGGAAGCTGGCGTCTGTGCTGCGTCGGGCATGTCAGCGATCTTTAATACGCTGATCGCTCATCTCGTAGCAGGCGATGAAGTTGTTGCCTCCAATTCGCTATTTGGCAATACAACATACATCTTACAGCACATCTTACCCAGTTGGGGGATCAGTTGCAAGTTTGTTGGATTGACAGATCATGAAGGATGGAAATCCAGCATCACTGATCAAACTAAGATGGTGCTAATAGAGACACCATCCAACCCGGGCCTCGAAATGATAAATATCTCTTGGCTCAGTGGTCTGTGCAAAGCTCATAATGCCATCTTAGCTGTGGACAATTGCTTTGCCACCCCAATCCTTCAAAAGCCCATGTTATTGGGAGCGGATCTGAGCATCCACAGCGCTACGAAGTGGATGGATGGTCAGGGAAGAGTACTAGGTGGTCTTGTAGTAGGCCATGAGCGATATGTCACTCCTATCTATGACTTTCTGCGCAGAACAGGACCATGTATGAGTCCATTTAATGCATGGATACTATCTAAAAGCATCGAAACACTTGAAATCAGAATGCAAAGACATTGTGAGAACGCCTTAGCGCTAGCACAATATCTAGCTGACCATGACAGCGTGGATCGAGTGATATATCCATGGTTATCCAGTCACCCTCAACATGACTTAGCCAAGCAGCAGATGACTATGGGCGGTGGCATTGTCACCTGTCATCTCAAGGGTACACAGTCCGAGTGCTTTCAGTTCATCAACAAACTGGAGATGTTGAGCCTCACCGCTAACTTGGGTGATAGTCGGACGATAATCACACATCCCGCAACAACTACCCATTCCAAGCTCAGCCCACCGGATCAAGTTAAAGCAGGCATCACCCCTACAACTCTGCGGATCTCAGTCGGCTTGGAACACATAACAGACATTATTTCAGATATCCAGCAGGCTTTATAATTACACCTAGTAGCATTGAAGACTCGTACCTACATTTTGACGGAAACATTTGTGTTGGAATCTGGCCACAAAGTCAGCGATATACCGATCTGCTATAGCACAGCGGGACAGCTCAATGCAGATGGCTCCAATGTCATCGTAGTTTGCCACGCTCTGACTGCCAGCAGTAACGTGCAAGACTGGTGGAGCGGACTTTATGGCAGAGGCAATGTTTTCGATCCAGAGCAATACTTCATCATCTGCATCAATAATATGGGGTCGCCATATGGGACTTGGTCGCCTAAGAGCATCAACCCAGATACGGGTGAAGTCTACGGGATGGAATTCCCTTTTTTTACACTGAGAGATACGTCTCGACTGCATCTTGCATTACTTCGCAATCTTGGTATCACCGAGATAGATCTATTGATAGGCGGGTCATGTGGTGGCAACATCGCACAGGAGATAGCCTGTATGATGGGGGATTCAATTAGACAGCTTGTACTGATCTGTTGCTCAGCTAAGGAGAGTCCATGGGTGATCAGTATCCATGAGAGCCAGCGTATAGCGCTA
>CAZJTO010000351.1:0-1068 GCA_964548935.1 uncultured Saprospiraceae bacterium | reverse complement strand
TGCTCATTACGGCGAAATTGAAACTGATTTTGGCCACGACGCCTTTCTTATAGAAACAGAAGCGCTTAAATCCCTTATTCTTCGTTTTAGAACAGAAGTTGACACCTATGATAGCCCTATGTGAACACAGCCGCCTAAAAGTATTTAAGGAAACCAAGCACGGTTACTTCCTCGAGGATAACGACGGTGATGAGATATTACTGCCCTTTGGCTCTGCACCCGAGGACTTGGCTTTAGATAGTCGGATAGAGGTCTTCACCTATCTTGATAATCAAGGCAGGATGATTGCCACTACAAAAAACCCTAAGGTTGGGCTCTATCAATTTGCCATATTGAAGTGTATCGACCTAGCACCATTTGGAGCATTTATGGATTGGGGCTTGGAACGAGATTTACTCGTGCCAAACAGTGAGATGGCAGAGCAGATACTACCTGGCTCATATTACATCACCTACTTCTTTCTCGACAATAACGACAGGCCCACTGGCTCTACACATGTCGAGCGCATCCTCGATCGAGAAAATATAGAGCTTCAAGAAAAAGAAGAAGTCGAACTGCTCGTCTGGGAAGAAACTAAGCTGGGCTATAAAGTGATTATAAATCACATATACGAAGGCCTGATCTATCATAATGAGATCTTCAAGAATGTTTTTGAGGGCAAGCCAATGAAAGGCTATGTCAAAAAGATCCGTGAAGATAATCGCATAGACATCTCACTCGAGCCAATAGGCTATAAGCGAGTGGTTGGTGATCATAATGATAAGATTCTCGTGGCTCTCGAAGATGCAGGAGGGTTCTTACCACTTCATGATAAGTCTAATCCTGAAGACATCAAGGAACAACTCAAGATGAGTAAGAAGGCCTTCAAAAAAGCGATTGGAGCACTCTACAAGCAACGGTTGATCACAATGGAAGAAGGCGGGATAAGGCTGACAAAGTGATGCTGGAGTTGTTGATTATCATTAAAGGAAAACATCATGAAAAAAAATAAGCAACCCTCATCCGGGTACCATACTTAAAGTAGAGTTTTTGAACGAGCTTGATATGTCTTAGAACAAAGTCGCATTC
>CAZJTO010000350.1:1612-2907 GCA_964548935.1 uncultured Saprospiraceae bacterium | reverse complement strand
TCACAACGGAGCAATCATACCGACCTATCCACTAATTATCCTGACAGACTGAGGCTATGTGGTTGAAGGCGTCTTCATACCCCAGGCGGGCAGCCTGTCTCATATCCTTGCACGCTGCATCATGTTGCTTGATCGCAATAGCCGCAGTAGCCCGGTTATAAAAAGCAGTAGCCATCTGTGGTTCATGCTTGATCACCGTACTAAAGTCTGATATAGCCTGACCATATTCTTCTAACTGAAGATAGGATAATCCTCTATTGAGGTGTAATGTGGCATCACCAGGAGTACTAGCGATGAGCTGGTCATAGCTTTGGGCAGCGGTGGCATAGTCTTTAATTTTGAAGCTGGTGAATGCCAGATTTTTCAACGTTGGAATATGGTCTGACTTACGAGAAATTGCTTGCTTAAAGTGGTTATGTGCATCCTCAATTTTATCCATTTTGAGATAGCTATATCCCATCAGGTAATGGACTTCATAGTCATCTTCCGGCACATGCTTTGCTGCAAGCTGTAGCGCCTTTAGGCCATGTGCATAGTTTTCTCGTTTCACCAGAGACTTGCCTAATTCTTTAGCGGTAATATCAGTCTTGTACCCTTCATTAACGAGGAGTTGATAGTCGTCAGATGATGCGTCATGAGCATCGAGCTTGGCATGACAGATTGCACGATTATAGATTACGGACAGGTCTTCTGGTTTATGCTGATAAGCATGAGTGAAGTCATCCGCCGCCTTTTGGTACTTTGCTTCTTTCATGAAGGCAATCCCACGATTTTTATAGACATCGGTGAGTTCAGGATCCTTTGCGAGCGCCTTGTTATACGCAAAAATAGCTGCTGGATATTGCTTGGTTTGCAGGTTAGCATATCCCATATAATAGTACGCCAAGGCATGATCAGGATCTAGTCCGACCACTTTCTTAAAATCAGTAATGGCAGAAGAATACTCTTTCAGTTTGAGATAACTCTTGCCACGATTGTAAAACGCCTTTTGATAAGCAGGCTCTACCTCGATCGCTTTATTAAAATGACCTATAGCCGCTTGTGTATCATTTTGTTTGATGGCGAGTACTGCATCATTATAGTGTGTGGCGGCGGCACGGCTTACCTGACTTAAGAGAGTTGTCTGAGTAATTAACCCAAAACAGAACACAGCAAATACAATACGCGTTTTCATATTCTTCATAGTTATTGCGGATTAGGAGCGGTTAGGAAACGCTTGATTTTTAAGAGTTAGTACATTTACATTGAGATGATGCAATAATGAGGCTAAAAAGCCTTAAGGTTTTGTTATTCAA
>CAZJTO010000350.1:0-1512 GCA_964548935.1 uncultured Saprospiraceae bacterium | reverse complement strand
TTCGAGTTAATTATAAGATTTGACCAAGAATACCGATCGTAAAAAAGACCATATTGACCTTGCTATAGAATCTGCTACACAAGTATCTACTAAAGATGACAGATTCTACTATGAGCCGATGTTGAGCAGTCATCCGTCTGAAGATACTAAGACGGCGGTGCGGTTTCTAGACAAAAGCTTTAAGGTACCAGTATGGGTATCGTCCATGACAGGCGGAACGGGCATAGCAAAAACGATCAATGAAAACCTAGCTAGGGCTTGTAAAGATTTTGGTCTGGGCATGGGGCTAGGCTCTTGTCGGAAACTATTGGACAGTGACGAGTACCTTGTTGATTTTGATGTTCGGCAGTACATAGGAGATCAGCCGCTCTACGCCAATCTAGGCATAGCTCAGATGAGTGCTTTAATTCAAAAGAAAGATCTCACTCCTGTTCAGAAGATCATTGGCAAGCTAAAGGCAGATGGACTTATCATTCATGTAAATCCTGTCCAAGAGTGGTTACAGCCCGAAGGTGATCTCATCGCTGGACCCACGCCTATACAAGTTATTGCCGAGACTTTAGAGCGATTGAACTGCAAGATCATTGTCAAAGAAGTGGGGCAGGGGATAGGTCCACAGAGTCTATTAGCACTCATGAAGTTGCCATTGGCAGCGATAGAGTTTGCAGGATATGGCGGAACAAATTTTGCCAAGCTAGAAAATCTCCGTGATCCGCTCACCCAGACCATTGACCCTATCTGCTATGTCGGTCATGATCCAGATGAAATGATCGATATGGTCCATAAAATCCTTGATACTCATATGGATGAAGCAAGATGCACGGAGGTCATCATATCTGGAGGAGTAAAAAACTATCTCGACGGGTATTATTACAATCAAAGATTAAAATGTAATAGCATCTATGGTCAGGCGGCGGGATTTCTAAAGCATGCTCATGGATCTTATGACGAGTTAGCCTACTATGTAGATCAGCAGGTCAAAGGATACCAATTTGCACAAAGCTATCTCAGCATCAAAGTCAAGTAGAGTGGAGAAGAGAAAGACGATATCGGGCTTTTCAAAGCTGAATAAGCGAGGTAAAATCAAGTGGATTGTTGAGACCTTCTTCAAAGATCCAGAAGTTGTGATGCAGGAACTCAAGAGTTACTGGCTCAAGAATGAAGAGCAACAAAAGATCCTCGATGGCTTCAGTGAGAATACGATATCGGTATTTCCTATGCCATTCAGTGTTGCGCCCAATTTTGTGATCAATGATCGCGACTATTGTGTCCCAATGGTCATAGAGGAAAGCTCAGTGGTGGCAGCAGCGGCCAGCGCAGCTAAGTATTGGATGTCTCGGGGGGGATTTACAGCCAAGGTTATCGACGTAATTAAGCTGGGTCAATTGCATTTTAACTTCAATGGGACGCCTGATCGAATCGAACTTATCCTCAGCAAGCATGAGTCTTATTTTAGGAAGAAGCTGAAGCCCTACACTCAGAACATGGAGGCCCGTGGAGGAGGCATCTTAG
>CAZJTO010000349.1:0-2930 GCA_964548935.1 uncultured Saprospiraceae bacterium | reverse complement strand
TACACTTGGAGCCTCCACCAATATTGTATTTGGCCATAATATGATATTTACCTTTTGGCGTATACGGCATTGTCATATCCCCTAACTAACTTACTGCTAAGCAATTGTGGCACAATATTTTCATTTGTCAGAATGTTCTATAAAAGCATAAATTTTTAACCAACGTTACTATATGACGCAAAACTACATTTCAAACAAAATAATCTTATTCCTTTACAACGAGCTCTCGGCTCTCGATCACATCGAGGTTGAGTATGCCATCCAGCATGAACCAGAGTGGACGGAGAAGTTCAATGATCTTTGCCGTGTACATAACAGGCTGCCTCAAGTGAGATATTACCCCAAAAGAAGGGTGATTAAGTCTATCTTGGCGTATAGTGCTGCAACAGCATAGGAAATAGGAATAGTTGTATTAATCTTCGATAGGTATTGTAATGAGTATACATTACATTTGTCAACTATATATTGACTAACCTAAAGGATTAATACCCGCCTATGTCCAAAGAGAAAGAACAAAAGCTTAAAGCTCTTAAGCTCACGCTTGATAAACTAGATAAGACCTACGGTAAAGGAACCATCATGAAGTTGGGCGACAAGCCCAAGGTGGAAATTGATGTCATTCCTACTGGATCACTGACGCTTGATATAGCATTAGGTATAGGAGGATTGCCTCGGGGACGTGTTGTAGAAATCTATGGACCTGAATCATCAGGTAAAACAACTCTTGCCATACATGCCATCGCAGAAGCTCAAAAGAAAGGAGGAATAGCAGCGTTTATCGATGCGGAGCACGCATTTGATAAGACCTATGCCGAGGCCCTTGGCGTAGACACCGAAAATCTGCTGATCTCTCAACCAGATAATGGCGAGCAAGCGCTAGAGATCACCGAAAACCTCATTCGCTCAGGAGCAATAGATATAATAGTCGTAGACTCTGTTGCTGCCTTAACGCCAAGAAGTGAAATTGAAGGAGAAATGGGAGACTCTAAGATGGGTCTTCAAGCCAGATTGATGTCACAGGCATTGCGTAAGTTAACAGCTACAATAGGTAGGACAGGATGTTGCTGTATATTCATAAATCAACTCAGAGAGAAGATCGGAGTTATGTTTGGCAATCCTGAGACGACCACTGGTGGTAATGCGCTTAAGTTTTATGCCTCTATCCGTCTGGATATCAGAAAGTCTGGCACATCAATAAAAGATAAAGAAGGCAACGTAGTAGGTAATCCAATCAAGGTAAAGGTGGTCAAGAACAAGCTGGCACCTCCATTCAGAGTGGCCCTGTTTGAGATTACTTTTGGTAAAGGGGTCTCCAAACTTGGCGAGATCATCGACCTTGGCGTTAACCTTGATATCATAAAGAAGAGCGGTTCGTGGTATAGCTATAATGATACTAAGATTGCTCAAGGTAAAGAGTCAGCTAAGCAGTTTTTGGATGATAATCAAGAAGTTGCAGAGGAGATTACTAAGCTAATCTTAGATCACTATATGCCCGATCAGAGTACTCCAGAGCTTGCTGAAGCCGAAGTAGTTGTGGAGCCGGAAGCAGAAATCGAAGGATAGAGATCATCTGCGCCCTGGATTAGGATGAACATAGTTCTGAGAGGTGAAGAACTGACCTTGCTACCTGAAAAAGCCATCTATTGGCCAACACAACGTCTGTTGTTAATTGCGGACGTACACTTGGGTAAGGTTGAACACTTCAGGAAGGCCGGTATAGCGGTCCCCGCAGAAGCTGGTGAAGCCAACTATCATGTGTTACAAGAGTTAATCCTGGAGCACAGCCCTGAGCGAGTTATATTCTTAGGTGACTTGTTTCACAGTAGCTATAACTACGATTGGGAATTGTTTAATGATTTTCTGGAGAGTCACAACCATATATCATTTGAACTCATCAGAGGTAATCACGATATCCTACACAGATCACAATATGATCGCACTGATATGACAGTTCACCAAGAGCGGATCACGATAGGTTCGTTTATATTAACTCATGATCCCGTAGAGCACGAAGATTACTACAACCTCTGTGGGCATATACATCCATGTTATAAGATGAGGGGCAAGAGTCGACAATATCTCCGACTCCCCTGTTTTTATTTTGGACAACGGGGAGGTATACTTCCAGCTATAGGTAGTTTTACGGGGATGCACCCTGTAACAACACAGGATGGAGATCGCGTCTATGTAGTAGTAGATGATCAGATCATACAAGTTGAATAATAAGTCATAAGTTTGGCACAAATTTCTTTAGGCATTGACAGTACACAGGAAAAAAGATTACGCAACATTTGAAGAGGAGTTTTTACCTCATGTCGATGCATTGAAGACTTTTGCATTTCACCTCTCCTATAATGAATCAGATGCCAATGATCTCGTCCAAGAGACCTATATGAAAGCGTTTCGATTTATTGATAAGTATGATAGAGGAACCAATGCCAAGGCGTGGCTCTTTAAGATCATGAAAAACGCCTACATCAACGAGTATCGCAAGAAGAGCAAGCGACCCACTCAGATAGACTATGAGGAGATCAAAACCTACCATGATCAGAGTCATGATACGCTTACTGGATATATGGACCTCCGAGAGGAAATCTTTGATAAGATGCTCGGCGATGAGATTACTATTGCGATCAATGCCTTGCCCTTAGATTTTAAGACCGTCCTTTTGCTATCGGATGTGGAGGGCTTCACCTACGAGGAGATCGCTAAGATCATAGAAGTGCCCATCGGCACGGTACGGTCGAGACTGTTCAGAGCAAGGAATATGCTAAAAGATAAATTGAAGGCATACGCTGAAAAGAAGGGTTATGTCGACGTAAGAGGACGAAAACAAGTCAAGAAAAAGCCTAATAATCAGGAACAAGAATAGGCACTTGTTATGTTAACAGAACTTTAGTAGATTTGAAGAGAACATTGAAAGAGATAAA
>CAZJTO010000348.1:0-2943 GCA_964548935.1 uncultured Saprospiraceae bacterium | reverse complement strand
GGGCCAAATCCTTTTTAGACGCTGCTAATAGTTATATCTCAGAACATTATGAGGAGTATCAACTCATAGAGCCATATATAACTAAAGGAGCTGAGGTTTCTAAAGACTATGGATTTCTTGACCAAACTCCTAATTTCTTGCTTCGCTTACTTCGATCTAAAGAGTTTCAAGGTGATAAAACGCCTTACCTACTGGACTTAGGAGATATTATGATCAATCTCAATAAAGTTCATGCTTCCAATATCATCTACAAAGAGTTGCACCAGAAAGATCAGAACAATCCCGAGATCAATAAAAGAATGATTTTAGTAGATAGTGTAGCTCAGAGTAAGTCCAACTACATGCAACATCTGTTTGATCAAGTAACCATCAATCCCGATGAAATCGGAATAAACAAGAAAGCTGCGTTAAAATATGTAGACGCAGCTGAGGCATATGCTTTAGTGTCGCCCAATGGGAACCTTACAGCCGACTACTTATACAAGGCAGCAGAGATAGCTCGCAGCTTACGAACGATGCCTAAGGCTATGAGTATATATGACTGGATAATAGAGGATTATCAGGAATTTGAAAAAATCCCGACCATAACCTTTATAAAGGGATTTATTCTTGAGCAGGAGTATAAAAAACCCGAGGCAGCACGTGAAGTTTATGAAAAATTCTTGAAGCGCTATCCTGATCATCAAATGGCCGAAAGTGCTCGGTTCTTACTCAAAAACATGGGAAAGTCTGACGAAGAAATCTTGCAAACAATTGAGGCTAGTCAGTCAAACAATTAGTGATTATAGCTTGAATATAGTTGTGTCATAAGGCTTTAACTTATTTCCTTTTACATTGAGCTCAACTGTACAGGTATAGATTGAATTTACCCCTTTTATGGCTTTAGCCGATTTAGAGAGTACTTTATTCAAAAGGTTTTTCTGTCCGAAGCTATCCATAGATGATAATTTCATCTGATAGCTCACATCAAATGATTTAACGATTGGCTCGTCTGCGGTAATCTCAGAATCAAGATGAATTTCAGTTCGCCCTATCGTATACACGTCAGACAGTTTTGACTTACGTCGTCCTCGAGTATACTTCTCTTTGACAGTTATGATCATGGAGTTAATGTGTTGATTAGAGGCTGTGTATATTTCTACTGTACCAGATAAGATCTGTCGAGACTTATCAACCTCAAGATCCATTATTGAAATTTTGGCACCTTCTATTCCTAACCAGTTTTTGACCTTGTCAAACATATCTACAATTTAAAAGTCATTATGTCTACAGTCCTGAAAATTATATCAACGGAACTAAACTATCGATGAGTTCAATGTAGATTATAAGATTACAAAATTCCGATCCAATGCGGTGCGACAATGGCAATGGCCAAAATGATCACCTGAATGATTAAAAATGGAATTACGCCTCTATAGATTTGCGCAGTCTTCACTTCAGGCGGGCAGACCCCTTTGAGATAAAATAGTGAGAAGCCAAATGGAGGAGTAAGGAATGAAGTCTGCAGATTGAGCGCTAATAGAATGCCGATCCAAATCAAATCCATGTCATAAGCGATAAATATCGGTGCCACAACTGGAACGACAATGAAGATAATCTCTATAAAATCGATGAAGAACCCGAGGAGAAAAACGACCACCATTACGAGTACCAAAAACATGGGTGCAGAGAGGTTAGAGGTCTCGATAAGATCGATCAGAAAGCGATCACCCCCTAATCCTCTAAAGACTAATGCAAATGTTGTTGCACCTATTAATATTAAAAAGACCATACTGGTTAGATGCGTAGTACCCTGCATAACATCTTTGAGCACTTTGAGGTTCAGGCGACCTTGACTTAAGGTTAAGAGTATTGCTCCAAAGGCACCTACTGCTGCAGCTTCTGTTGGGCTAGCGATACCCGTAAATATTGATCCTAATACAGCAAGAATCAATAGTAATGGTAGTAGAAAAGCCTTCAGCACCTGCCCAACACTGATGTCTACCTTTGCCTCCTGAGCATGTAATGGAGCCACTTCTGGCTTGACATAAGAGATAATCAGGATGTAGGCCATATAGGCTACAACTAAAATCACTCCAGGCCATAATGCCGCTTTGAATAGATCACCGACTGATACATTGAGCACACTACCCAAAAGAACTAACACAACGGAAGGCGGAATAATCTGTCCTAATGTGCCAGATGACACAATTGTACCGGTAGCTAACTCAACCTGATAGTTATTCTTGAGCATGGTCGGCAAACTGATGAGCCCCATAGTCACCACGGTAGCTCCAACTATACCCGTTGATGCGGCCAATAAGGCTCCAACCAATATTACTGATACGGCCAAACCTCCCCTAATCCGCCCGAATAATGCGGACATCGTATTCAGCATACTTTCAGCAAGTCCAGATTTTTCTAACATCAATCCCATAAATACAAACAGGGGCACGGCAAGAAGAACTACATTTTGCATCGTCCCCATTACACGCATAGGTAGCAGATCAAAAAAATCTGGTATGAAGAGATATCCTATGATTACAGACAGTCCTCCCAGCACGAATGCTACTTGTACACCAGATAGGATACAGATAAAGATTAGGATGAATAGTAGTAATGCCGCCCAAGCCACTTAATCGGATTTATTTGGTACAATTGACTTTATCAAAATAGATATTGCCTGAACGAGCAAGAGAAAATACCCACAAAAGATGATTGACTTAACAATATATCTTGCTGGCAATCCACCAGGTTGAGGAGAGCCTTCTCGAAAAGAGAAAGAATTTAAAGCGTAATCCCACGATGTCGTTAGGATTATAAGGCACCATGGTATGATTAGTATGAGAATGCCCAATGCATTGACTATTCTTTTTCGTTTGGGGCTATAGTTCTCATAGAATAGATCCACTCTGACATGTTTGTCATGTAGCAATGTGTATGATGCCCCCACTAAAAATAAAA
>CAZJTO010000347.1:0-2948 GCA_964548935.1 uncultured Saprospiraceae bacterium | reverse complement strand
CTTTAGATTGTTTTTTCTGTTAATACCGCATACTTTTACCAAAAAAGGCTTCATCTTCTCTATTTGCGTATCCATTAATTAGTAAAATACATATGACTAATTTCTATTATTGATTAATTATCAATATGTTTTCTACCCGATAGTGCGTGCGCGGATTGAATGAATCTCGCACATGCAGTACCAGGATCATCATTGCGCATAAAATGTTCTCCCATCAAGAACCCGCTAAAGCCATAGTTAAAAAGCATTGAGACGACTTGAGGATCGCTCAATCCACTTTCGGCTATTTTAGGAACCTCTGTGGGCAACATGTCGTACAACTTTTTGGATCGTTCATAATCAACTGAGAAGGTCTTGAGGTCACGATTGTTGACACCTACATAGCTCACACTATCGTGATACTTATCAAGCTGTTCTTCAGAATGCAATTCTAACAATACCTCCAAGTCAAGATCACGAGCCAGGTTGCTAAAATTGGCCACCTCTTCTTTAGTCAGAATTTCAGTGATGAGAAGGATAATGTCTGCTCCAATGGCCTTAGCTTCATAGATCTGATATTCATCTATGATGAACTCTTTTCGCAGTAAGGGCGTCACAGGTAGTTCTACTCTCACCTGCTTCAGAAAGTCATCTGCACCGCCAAAAAAGAATTCATCTGTCAAGATACTGATCGCTGCGGCACCCGCTTGTGCATACCCGCTTGTGACCTTAAGTAAATCAGCATCCAAATTGATAGCTTGCTTAGAAGGAGACTTTCGTTTGAATTCTGCAATAATGGCAGGAACGCTCGCCTCCTGCAGTTTTGGTAGCAGAGAGTTAGTTGCTCGACCGAAGTGCTTACTGCGCTTAAGTTCAGTTACTGATGTTAGCTGTTTGCGAACATCCACTTCCTGACGCTTATGTTTGACAATTTTATCGAGTATATGCACCTGAGTCAATTCTTAATTGGTGATACTTAAAAAATTGCTGAGCATTGTTTCTCCTTCAGGAGTAAGCACTGACTCTGGATGAAACTGGACTCCATAGACATCATACTCCACATGCTTGATGCCCATCACCTCATTGTACTCATCAGTACAGGTTATAATCAACTCATCAGGCATGGTGTCCTTGTCGATTACCCAAGAGTGATAGCGTCCTGCAAGGAACTTCTTGTCAATGTTATCAAAGATGCTACAGTTGTCTAATGACTCAAATGAAGTCTGTACACCATGATAGACCTCATCTAAGTTTCTAAGCTTAGCACCGAACACTTCGCCAATGGCTTGTTGGCCAAGACATACGCCCAGTATCTTCTTAGTAGGTGCGTAGTGTTTTATAATCTTCTTCAGGTCACCTGCTTCGTCTGGAATACCTGGACCTGGTGATAGAATGATATAGTCAAATTGATCAATATAATCCATGTCAACCTGATCATTGCGTTTTACTTCTACACCATAGTTCAACAGTTCTTGCAGCGCATGAACCAGATTATACGTGAACGAATCGTAGTTATCGATGACGAGTACTTTGTGCATTTCTTATTTGATTTTTTCAGCTAATTGAATGGCTTTTTGGAGTGCTGCCAACTTATTGTTTACCTCTTGTAACTCACTCTGCTCATCAGACTTAATCACGATACCAGCACCAGCTTGACGAGTTAACACACCATGTTGACTCAAAAATGAACGAATCACAATAGCATGATTGAGGTCGCCATTAAAATGTATTAAGCCTATACCTCCCCCATAAAATGTTCTGCCATCGGGTTCGTATTGATCTATAAGCTGCATCGCTTTAATCTTCGGTGCTCCAGAGAGTGTTCCTGCTGGAAAAGTATCTGCATAGATTTGAAAGCTCTTAGCGTCTTGTTGAAGCTTACCAGTAACTTTTGATACCAGATGGATTACATGACTGAAGTATTGTACCTCTTTATACTTATCAACGGAGACTTTGGTGGTGTTTCTACTCAGATCATTACGAGCTAGGTCAACCAACATAACATGCTCGGAGATTTCTTTAGGATCATTAGAGAGTTTTTCTGCTAAGGCCGCATCACCAATTTTAGTTCCTGTCCGACGATATGTTCCAGCGATAGGATGTATTTCTGCTCGACCTTCTTTAATGACTAGCTGTGCCTCTGGGGAGGATCCAAAGATTTTAAATTCCCCATAATCAAAGTAGAACAGATATGGGCTTGGGTTTACGCTGCGTAGAGCACGATAGAGATTGATCTCATCTCCCGCAAACTCGGTGTGAAACTTACGAGATAAGACGATCTGAAAGACATCGCCACGTTGACAGTGATATTTCCCTCGCTCGACCATATGGATATAATCCTCATCGGTCATATTGGAATATTCACGTCCTATCGTAAACGGATCTGGAGCGATACTCTGTCCTTTAATGACTGACTTCAGCTCTTCTATATTAGTATCCTGACCATCCGGAGTATGATCTATTAGTTTTATACGATCATGAAAATGGTCAAAAACGATCATGTTCCGATAAAAGTCATAC
Source organism: uncultured Saprospiraceae bacterium (assembly GCA_964548935.1). GTDB lineage: Bacteria > Bacteroidota > Bacteroidia > Chitinophagales > Saprospiraceae > GYS-P2D. Next base: position 449 of record CAZJTO010000347.1, on the reverse strand, counting down.
CTAAGATCGGGGATGTTATCCGCTCGTTTTGTTGAGTCTAAGGTTACACTTTCGAAATAGGCCACGCTATTGTAACAAGAATATCCTACTATGGCAGATTCTTCTGTCGTTCCGTCAAAATGTATCGACTCCAAGAAGGATTGTATCTCCGAGGGTATGTCGAAATTGCTTTTTTCAAGTCCTCCGGTAGATAGGATTCCGTCAGTGACCTTTAGAGTTGTAAGGGGGTTAAAACAGAGATATGATTTACTATCACGCTTACTATTATACGCCGAACTCTCCAATAGAATCACTTGGCCGTATCGCTTCCTTAGTTTGAGCAATAAGCTCACAGGGGTGTTGAGATCTTCTAATAGCTCTTCGGTTTCGACTTTTACTTTCATTCGCTCTACTACTTAAACTAAAAACGGCCTGTCGGAATAATTCGACAAGCCGTTACATCTTATATC
>CAZJTO010000346.1:0-2975 GCA_964548935.1 uncultured Saprospiraceae bacterium | reverse complement strand
GCTACTCCGTATAATAATAGCTGATTCTGGTCAACCACTTATCAGGATTTTCCTCCGTCGAGGCATCAGTAATATACTCTTCTACAATCGGTAATTCTTGAAATAAACCGTTGTCCTTCATGTAATCATCTATCGCAAAGTGTGCATTTGCAGAGGATGCAGAGTCACCATAATGATCTACCTGAATAACCTGGCCTTCGGGTATCTGTAGTGAGCTGGCACCATCGATAGATAGCGCTTCGGCAAGAGGAATCGCTGCCGCCATATCTGCGGTACTAGTCTCAAAGTCCCATTTGTAATATAACCCACAAGGTCTGCCATCCATCTCTACCCCTGATTGCTGCAGGATGCCAAAAAGTGAAGTAATACCGTTAGTATAAAATTTGTCTGCGCTACTCATTGGAACCTCACCGCGCTTAATGAGGTAGTTTCGCTCTCCGACTTGCAAGAGATTGATGGTATATTCATTATAGAGTCCCTTCTGTGCTCTTTCCTCAGCTATGCGTTTGATATTGTCTAAGCCGGCACGATAACTATTTTTCATACTGCCTTTCAGTCCCATCACCATAAAGGCGCCCCTCCTCAAAAAAGGAAGATCGCTACCACTTTCAAATGTCCAACGCAAATCCGTCTTGTCACCTGATGGTGTCAACAAAAAGTCTGCTGTATTGACTCCGTCCCAACCGTCAAAGGCCAACTGCGTGCTGACTTTTTCGTTTTTGATGGACTCTATTATCTTTTGTGATCCCTGGCCTTGAGATGGGCTTTCCCAATTGCTCTCTGCCCCAACTCCTTCAGCAATGTCGTTGTAGGTCGACACCATGGCTGTATCGGACAGACTCCAGTCATTCCATAGTGCCGCTTTCTGAAGGCTGTTGACTAAGTTAAAAACGACAGGTGCTGGTGCGTCGATTGATATCGACTCATCTGTATTAAAGTTCTTCGGTCCAAAGTAGCATAATGCTCCATAGATCAATATCAATGCTAATAGGAGGAGTCCAAAATATTTGAGAAAACTGTTCATATCACTTTAGTTAATCCTTGTGTCGCTGTTTCTTGTATAGTCGAGCGAACAGAAATAAAATTACGCCAAAAAGTAGTACTCCAAAAAATGCAACGCCAAAATGCAAGGTATTGCGGAATACGGCGAGTAGTACAATAGATAGCAGAAAGAGTGTGGGAACTTCGTTGAGTAGTCTAAATCGAAAGGCAGATATGGCCACATCACCAGCATTGAGCTGCTTAATTAGCATCTTGCAATACACATGGTATCCAGTAAGGGCAACAAGTAATAACAACTTGATATGCATCCACGAGTTCGCCTTCAACCAATCCCACCCATGCAGATACAATAGCGTTAAGCCAAATGTCCAAGTTAGCATCATGCCAGGATTGCAGATAATGCGGTAGACCCGATCTGACATGATCTTATACTGTGCTAATAGTATAGACTGCTCGGGTTGGAGCTTGTCATAAGCTTCACGCTTGTAAACCAAGATCCTCACCAGGTAAAATAGTCCCCCGAACCACGCCGTGAACCCAACAATATGCAAAGCCTTGAACAATAGCAATAAGCTCATGAGCTAAGATTATTTTGCATAAAATTAAGCTCTCAAATAGGACCAAACTCTAAGAAGCCGATAAAAATCGACTTAAGACCTGATCTAAACTATGAGAGTCTTTACTATATTACCACCAAGATTAGACCGAGTCGCATGAAAAACAAACTATTCTGGGTGGTCCTCATCTTGTGGGGGTGCATGATTTCTTGTCAACCACCTAATAGATCCCAACCAACTGATTCGGATCAAGCCGATGCCAAAAAAGTCTTAATAGACAATGTGCTAAGTACGGCAGAACATGATGACGGTTGGGTCTTACTATTCGATGGGGCATCGATATCAGATCACTGGCACAAGTACAATTCTGAAGGTCTTAATAAGAACTGGGTGATTGATGACGGTGCGATACATTTTAATCCTGATCATGGCGACGGTGGGGACTTGACGAGCAACTTGTCCTATGAAAACTTTGAGTTGAAGCTAGATTGGCGGATCCAAGATTGTGGCAATAGTGGCATCATGTTTAATGTCCAAGAAGAGGACGATTATGATTATCCGTGGTTGACGGGTCCCGAGATGCAAATCCTTGATGCGAGTTGTCATCCTGATGGCAAGATCGATAAGCATCGTGCTGGAGACTTGTATGATCTGATCGAGTGCAGCGAGGTGACGGTTAAGCCCGCAGGAGAATGGAATCGTATAAAAATTGTCTCCAAAAACGGCGATTATGAATTCTGGCAAAATGACATTAAGGTGGTTAGTTTTACGATGCATACGGCCGAATGGGATGCCATGGTCGCAGGCAGCAAGTTTGTGGAGATGTCAGACTTTGGAAAATTTACCAACGGCAAGATCGTTCTACAAGATCACACCGATCGAGTATGGTTTAAAAACATAAAAATCAAGAAATTATAAATCACAATAATCTATTACTATGGAAGGAATTAATAAATCGAGGCTGTTTGTAGCGAGTTGCTTTGCACTGTTGACGACCTCACTGGCATTTGGTCTGAGGGCGGGTATCATGAATGACTTAGCTATTGATCTGCAGATCTCTGATACCGAACTGGGGTGGATAAATTTCATGGGAATATTTGGATTCCCTATCGCTACCTTAATCGGTGGGCCACTATATAATACTATAGGCCCTAAGAAACTAGGTTACATTGCCTTTGCAGCCCATATCATGGGTATCACCTTCTCTATATTGTCGGGGAGCTTCTTTACGCTCTTTTTGAGTACATTTTTTATCAGCTTTGGTAATGGTATTGTCGAGGCGGCCTATAATCCGATGATCGCTGATATGTATGACAACCAGAAAGCTAAGATGCTGAACCGGTTTCATGTGTGGTTTCCGGCAGGGATCGCTATAGGATCATTAATAGCCCTACTATTCACTAATTTGGGATTAGG
>CAZJTO010000345.1:0-2980 GCA_964548935.1 uncultured Saprospiraceae bacterium | reverse complement strand
GCTGATGCAGTAGGAGGTGTTACTTCTGGAGCAGTTGATGTAGTAGGAGATGTTGCCTCTGGCGCAGCTGATGCTGCAGGAAGTGTTGCTGACGTAGCAGGTAATGCAGTTAAAGGAGTTTTTGGTGCTGTCAATGATGCGGCTAAAGCAGCCTTGGATAAAATAGAATTTGCGTCAGGCTCTGTAGGAAGTCAGTTGATGGACTACATCAGTACTGGAGCGAACGGAGAAAAAGTGTTCACTTTTAATAATCTAACTTTCGCTTCAGGTTCGTCCACGATTCAGGCGGCATCTTATGGTGAGGTAGACAACTTGGCTGCCATCCTAAAGACTTATGAAGATGTAAACATTGCAATCGAAGGGCATACTGATAATACTGGGAATGCAGCGATGAATGAAAAACTTTCTCTTGCCAGAGCTGAAGCTGTAAAGGCAAGATTGGAGTCTACAGGAATCGATGCTAGTAGAATCTCTGCCGCAGGATTCGGTAGTGCTACTCCTAAAGAGACTAATGATACTCCTGAGGGAAGAGCGATGAATAGAAGAATAGAGGTGCGTATTGTAAAGTAATATATCACCCACATGATAATCAAAGGTCTAATGCTTCAGCATTAGGCCTTTTTTATTTTTATCAGAGATACACAGGAAGTCTTTTTATCCACATCCATATGACTAGATGCGTTATATTGCAAAAAATGGTTGCTGAATTTACAAATATCATGAAACTACTGCTGGCAGGACTTGCGATTATGTTGTGTAGTTATATGACACCCATAAAGGCGCAGGTGGCAGGAATAGACTTGCTCGGCCAAAAGAACCATCGAGAATTCAAATATGAACTTCAGCAGGGATTTATGGTTGTCGAAGTGATTATGGAAGGGGTGATCCCGCTTAAGATGATTTTTGACACCGGAGCAGAAAACACCATCCTCTTCGATAGAGAGCTGGCGGATGCTGTTGGTGTAACCTACGAACGTGAGATACTGATAACAGGCTCAGATCTTGATACTGTAATAACCGCTAATATCAGCCGCAAGGTTGACTTCAAGCTCGATCGATGCAAAAAGGTCACCCGAGATATTATCGTCATTAAAAACAATAATTTCCTGCTGAGGGAAAAACTTGGTATTGAGGTAAATGGTATTATCGGAGGGAGTTTTTTCCCTAATACTATCATAAGAGTTGAAAACAAGAAAAAAAGAATTCACATATATCGACCATCAACTTTTGACGAAGATCTAAAGGACTATGATAGGATTCCTCTAGAAGTAATCGCAAATAAGCCTTATCTCAACTGCACAGTAGCAACTGCCTCAATAACTCCTATCAATGTCAAGCTCCTGTTAGATACTGGTGCTTCACTTCCTTTCTTGCTCCATACAAATACGGATACTAATCTAGTGTTACCTGAGCGCACTATGCTAGGTACAGTTGGATATGGACTTTCAGGTCCGATAAGAGGAGTTATAGGAAAGAGTGATTTTCTAAGATTTGGAGACTATAGCTATGAAAATATCATAACCAGCTTCCAGGATATCTATTTTAGTAATAATAGAGGAACTGGATTAATCAGAAATGGGATATTGGGCAACCTGCTCTTGCGTCGATTTGATTATTATATTAACTATACAAAAGAAGAACTCTATATAAAAGGAGGCAAAAAGTACAACAAGGAATTTGATTATGACAAGAGCGGGATGAGTGTTGTTTCATTTGGACCCAGTCTTAACCAGTTCATGATAACCTCAGTTATAGAGGGCTCCCCGGCAGCATCCGCAGAGATCATGCCCGGGGATCTGGTATATCGCATCAATGGACGCCGAACACAAAGTATATCGCTTGAATCTATTGCATCGTTGCTATCACAAAAAGAAGGAAGAAAGATTAAAATCATCTTGGACCGCAATGGTAAATTGGTTAAAAAACAGTTCAAATTACAAGACTGGTATGCGCCAACAGGTGAATTTGGGTTTTGATAAAATTTCTCTTTCGATTTAGATTAAATAAATCTATCTTTGCAGCCCGATTTTAGGGACAGTTAAATCAAAGTAATGTTTGCAATAGTTACAATAGCTGGACAACAGTTTAAAGTGAGCGAAGGCCAGGAGTTATTAGTTAATAGCTTGGGCGCTGATGAAGGACAGTCGTTATCATTTGATGATGTGCTCTTAGTTAGCAATGACAACAATGTTTCGATAGGTAATCCTGTGTTATCTTCTGCAAGCGTTAAGGCAACTGTTGTCGGAGAGGAACGCGGTGAAAAAGTAATCGTCTTCAAAAAGAAAAGAAGAAAGGGTTACAAAGTGAAAAATGGCCATAAGCAGCCATATACAAAGATTAAAATTGACGCAATAAACGCATAATTATGGCTCATAAGAAAGGTGTCGGTAGTACGGACAATGGACGTGACAGTAATAGTAAACGCCTCGGCGTAAAGTTATTTGGTGGTCAGCATGCGATTGCGGGCAACATCATAGTACGTCAGAGAGGCACGAAATTTCATCCAGGTAATAATGTAGGTATGGGTAGAGACCATACGCTATATGCTCTAATTGATGGCTTCGTAACATTTAAGCGTGGAAGAAAAGATAGAACATTTGTTCACATCTTACATGAAGTGTCTGAAACCTTAGACTCACCTGCTCCTAAAAAAGCAGCCATGCCTAAGAAACAAGCCGCTCCTAAAGCCGCAGCACCAGTAGTAGAGGCAGCAGCAGCAACACCAGTGGTAGAAGCAGCAGCAGCGCCTGCACCAGCTCCTACGGCACCATCAGGCAAGCCTGATGACTTGAGGAAGATCGAAGGTATCGGACCTAAGATATCAGAGCTATTAGCTGCAGGAGGAATACCTACATTTCAAGCGTTGGCAGATGCTAATATTGATACAGTAAAGGCCATACTTGAAGCAGCAGGACCAAGATATAAAATAGCAAATCCTACTACTTGGGCTCAGCAAGCTGGCTTAGCAGCAGCAGGAAAA
>CAZJTO010000344.1:0-2985 GCA_964548935.1 uncultured Saprospiraceae bacterium | reverse complement strand
GACACCGCCAGATGGCCTGGAGTGTACGGATTGTCCCGATCCAGAGGTGTTTGGGGTCGGCGATATCACCTATACCCTGACCATTACAGACCAGGACGGATGCATGGCATCAGATCAGCTTACTTTGTTTACCGTACTCAACAGAAATTTCCATGCCCCAAATGTGCTATCACTTTCCTCTGTTGATGGAAATGATGAATTTAAGATCATTACGAACCCGGCTACGGACATCATCGAGGAGGTCAGTGTATTTGATCGATATGGTGGTAGGCTCTATCATCGGACCAATGTGGTCTTTGATTTGAACGATGGTCAAGGCTGGTTTGGCACAGGGTCTAATAATCAATTCGTTAACCCTGGTGTATATGTGTGGATAGCACGGATTAGGTTTGTCGATGGTGTAACTATTCCATTTCAAGGTACTATAACAGTTCTTAATTAATGCTGCGCTGGTTTGTGGGCATGTTCGCTCTGGCGCTCTGCAGTTGTCAGGATTCAGGAGGCGAAATCGAGCGCTATGATCCTGCCGAACTGGAGAAGGAGATTGCCTATGATATCGAAATGATCTATTCCGATTCTGCAATCGTAGAGTTCAGAGTGCAGAGCCCCGTATTAGAAAAATATACAAACGAAGGAGTGCTCGTTGAAGAGTTTCCAGCAGGCTTCTTAATCGAATATTTTGATGAAGAACAGAATGTGATCTTCAAGCTAAGCTCTAACTACGCCAAGCGGGTCAGCGAACAAGGCTTATTGATCTTGCGTGACAGTGTCACCTACGTCAATGAAAAGAATGATATACTCGAGACCAATGCATTAACGATCGACGAATTGAACAACTCCATCACAACAACCAAGTTTTTTAGGCTCATCCAAGGTCCTGCCAAGGATACTATATACGGTCGAGGCTTCAATGCCAATTCAGATTTTACGAGTTTCAGGGTTGATAAGTATGTAGGCAAGCGACGAGGTATTAAGCCCTAATCGGGGTTCCCAGCGGTTTTTTTTGTTATAGAAATAATAAAAGTAGAGTGCTTTAACGTTTCGTTAGGGATTCAGATGTCAGTAATTAGACATTTATCAATTATTTTGACAATTCAGTATTTACTAACCAACCAAGTTTAACCGTTATGACCTACACCAAACATTATGTTGCATTAACCCTCCTTACCCTATTATTAATAGCCTGTAGCCCGAAGCAGTCAGCAGTGATCACGCAAGCTCCTGCAGAGTCAGCCTTAGTCAAGGAGACTATCTCAGAGTCTACCGCAGTCAAAGAGACCATGTCTGAGCCGACTATGGTCGATAAGAAAATGTCTGATATGGCATCAGAGTTAATACCTGTTGATGAGAGAGTGACACACGGTGTGCTCGACAATGGCATACACTATTACATCCAACCAAATTCAAAACCAGAGAATCGAGCTGAACTAAGATTAGCTGTTAATGCTGGATCTATCCTAGAGGATGAAGACCAGCTAGGTCTTGCTCATTTCGTAGAGCATATGGCATTTAATGGCACTGAGAATTTTGAAAAAAGTGAATTGGTGGATTACCTCGAATCTATCGGAACCAGATTCGGTCCTGACCTTAATGCATTTACCTCATTTGATGAAACGGTATATATGCTCCAAGTCAGAACCGATAGTACAAACCTGTTTGACAAAGGTATGTTGATCCTCAGGGATTGGGCCGGAGGCATCACCTTTGATCACGAAGAAATAGATAAAGAACGTGGAGTAGTAGAGTCAGAGTGGCGTAGTCGATTGAGTCCAGATCAACGTATGCAAAATGAGTACTTTCCGATCATGTATCAAGGATCTCAGTATGCGGAGCGACTACCGATAGGAGACCCTGAGATTATTAAAAATGCAAACTACGAAACAGTAAAAAGATACTATAAGGACTGGTATCGTCCAGATCTAATGGCAGTTGTCGTGGTTGGAGACGTGGATGTAGACGATGTAGAAGGTCAGATCAATGAGCTCTTCGGTGATATACCTGTAGCGACTGACCCAAGACCTCGGACAAAATTTGACGTGCCGCATCATCCAGAAACTTTAGTGAGTGTCGTCTCTGACAAAGAAGCATCATTCACTAATGTGCAATTGATGTATAAGCATGATAAGATTAAGACCGAAACAGTAGAGGATTATAGATCATCGTTGGTTAGGAATCTATATAACTCGATGCTGGGAGCCCGTCTGCAAGAGATTTCTCAGAGTGCTGATCCTCCATTCTTGTTTGCCAATACGGGATATAGCGGAAACGTCGGAGACTTAGATACCTATTCTTCATTTGCCTTTACACCTGAGGGTAAGGCGTCTGCAGCGTTAGAGACCCTACTCACTGAAAATAAAAGAGTGCTGCTACACGGGTTCACGCCTGGCGAGTTAGAACGTGCTAAGAAGGTGGTCATGGAGCGAGCAGAGAAAAATCTTAAAGAGATGGATAAGACAGAGTCTGCCAGACTGGTGATGAGATATGTGTTCAGATATCTGGATAATATACCTACTCCAAGTCCTAAGCAGACCTTGGGTCTCTACAATGAGTACATCCCTACGGTCACATTAAACGAAGTGAATGGTCTGGCCAGTCAGTGGATCAGAGATGAAAGCAGGGTAGTGGTAGTGACGGGGCCTGAGAAGGCAGAAAGCCCGCTACCGGATGAAGGGACTGTGCGCAACATGCTACGTGAAATAGCGGCTGCCGACGTCGATCCATACGAAGATGATGTTGTTGAAACACCATTTTTTGAACATGAGTTGGCCGCAGTAGCTGTCGCTCGAGATGAGAGCTTTGACAATGTCGGTGTCAGATATGTTGAGCTAGACAATGGTGTCGGGGTGTACCTTAAGCAGACAGACTTTAAAAATGATGAAATCCTTATGACGGCAACGAGCCCTGGCGGGTCGTCCCTTTACGGTGAGGATGAGTACTTCAATGCCTCTAACTCTGCATCTATAGTCAGTGAAGCAGGTATAGGAG